>CAYLKS010000037.1:0-34368 GCA_964384205.1 uncultured bacterium
GATTAACATGCTGTAAAAGTTTCCAGTATAATGGTAAAATTCCCCATATAAAAAAGAAAATAATGCATAAAAATACCCTTTATACTTTTCTATCAATTAGATTATAATATATTTTTATAAAAAGAACAAGTTGTTTTGTTTTAATGCAAAAAGGAATTTATCAAAATTTTTGTGTTACATAAACCACAGTCTGTTCCCACAAAATACTATATTTATCAATACGCTCTTTAAAATAATAAAATAAAATTATAGAAGCAACACCTATAATAAGCCCGACAATTGTTGTATATAAAGCTTCGTTTATACCACCAGCTAATGATGTTAATATAGCAGATTGTTCTAATCCACCTGATGCTTTACTTATAGCATCAAATGACTTAGATATACCAATAACAGTTCCAAAAAGTCCAATCATTGGAGCAATACCTGAAATAGTCCAGATCCAATCTAATCCCTGTTTCATTTGATTTAATTCACTTATAGCAGACTTAGTTACCGCTCTATCTATTTCATTAGAAGAGTACCAATAAAATTTATTGGTTATATGATTTTGTAAACCAGCATAGAAAATTTTAGCTGCTTTATATTTATAATATTTTTTACATATCGTTATTGCAACTTCTAAAAATGGCACTGAATAATATTGCCAGATAACGCTATTTGCCTGAATTATCAATTTTTGTTTCTTTTTCAAGGATAATCTTTTGTCTTCTAATTTCTTTAAAATAATCGATAATTTTTCTTTTAAAATATCCAATTTTATATCTGGAGTGTATTTACCAAGATTTAAGTTGGATATTTTAGATTTTACTTCACCACTTTCTATTTTATTAATTATTTTTGTTATTAATTCTTTTTCTTCCTCTATATTGTCAGAATAAGGATCAAGAATCAGTTCTGCTTTTATATTAGCATCGCTCATTGTTAAATTTTCTTCAATAGTTAAAATAGAATTCTCCCATAGCTTTGTCACAATAGAATAAAACTCTGGAAATTCTTTAGGTACAATTTTTCTGGTATTAAAAATAACTTTAACTGTTACCCATAACAAAGCCACAATAATTAATGCAAAAACAATAGTAAATTTCAATGTTAATTTAGTAAAAAATCCTTTAGGTCTGTGAAAAACAGAAACAATATTTTCAGGATAGAAATTCTTTTGTATAACTAAATCTATCGGTGCTCTTAGGAAATATCCATTGTTAAGTTTTAAAATATCATTTTTATTATCTCCAAAAGTAATCTTAATGGCTCCTTCTGTATTAATCTGATAAACTAATTTGCCTTCAGGCTTTGCTTCTTTTACAGGAAATTTCCATGTTTTGATAGTAGTTAAAATATAATTTAAAAAATCCTCATTACCTGCATAAGGCTTAAATTTATCGATATAAACATTAGGCTTTGAATTTTCTCCATTATTACTAACAAATTCATATACAACTGTCACAATACCATCTTGTTTCATTATATTTTCACTGTTTTCAAGATAACTTTTCATTTTCAATAAATCCAGAGGTTGCCCTTCTATAACCTTAAAAACAGCAGTTTCTGTTTCCTTAGCCAGAATATTTATAGAAAAAAATAAAAGAAAAATTAAATAAAGCTTTTTTATCATAATTATTATCCCCCATCATTTAAAATTATATTCTAAAATATTATCATTAGTTAATAAAAATAATTTCTCTGAATTTTTAAAAGTCTTTATTACTAATCTGCAATTTTTACCTTTTATATTTTTTAAATCATATTTATCTACAAGTTCGCCTATGGAGTTAAATTTTAATATACTATTATTTTTGGGAGAAAAAACATAAATAAAAGAAGCCTTATCTATATCAAAAGAAAGAGGTATAAATGTTGTCTCCACTCCTGAAAATTCTATCTCATTTTTAGAATCGAGCGGTGAAATAAAATATAATTTCAGGTTATCTTTAACAAGATAAGCAAAATTGTCAAATACTTTAGCACTTAAAAAATCTGATACTTTTAACATACTTTGTTCAATAGTCATACTTTTTTTATCGATATATAGAACACGTCCAGATGACGATATAAGTACAATATTCTTTTTATTATTTGATATAGAAACCATATTGCCTAAGTCTAAATTATTTAAATCAGTTAAAAGCTTATCTTCTTTTAAAATATCCAAGTCAGAATTAAATGCAATAAATTTTACTTTTGCCTTATCATAGATATAAATATTTTGATTCAAGATAAAAATTAATTTTGGGTCAAATAATATTTTACCAGATATTTTTATTTCTTTATTGCCATAAGTTAATACATATCTGTTATTTCTTTCTTTAGGGTTTAAATATAAAATAGCTAATTTATCTTTTTCCACAGCTAATAGCAATGGGAGATTATTATTGTTACTGTAAGTATTAGACAAGGAAAGTTTGGATTTTTTTATTAAATTAATATTGATAGTAGCATTATTAGTAAACTTGTAAATATTGCCAAAATTATAATAGTCTGAGTTATTTTGTATCTTTATTAAATAATTTTGTCCAGCCATTAAATCTATCTTTTCACTTAAGGATTTACATGATTTTTCTGATTTTAAGTTCATAGATGGAAATTCATAAACTTTAAGTTGCCATTCAGGAAGAGATACATTTAAATTAAAAGTAATTGTTACCATTGAACTGAATGTTGCAAATGGTAATTTATAGAAAAATAAATCAGGGATAAATCCAGATGTTAATATTAAATAATCTGCCACATAACTATTAGGAATAGCAAAGGAATAAAAATATTGTAAATCAGCAACATTCAAGCCGATATTATCGAAATTTTTTTCAATATTATAGGACTGATTAAATTGTCCGCCATATTTTTTTGCTTTTTCATAATAAACTTTAACATCACATCCATAGTTTTTGTCTGATTCACTAATTGTAACTATTCTATCAAAACATTTCTTTTGAGAAGCTTTATCATTTTTAATTTCATATAAAGTTGCAAGATTATAACAACCTCTTATATCTCCAATTTTAGAACACAATTCTTCACCTATTTTTATTGCATCATCATTTTTCCCCTGTAATTGATATAATTTCATTAATACGAATTTATAATCTGCATAATAATCATTATTATCAGGAACAGGATTTTTTAATAAATAAGAAATTGGCTCCGGTATAGTAGGAATTGTAAAATTTTTATCAACCCCATATATTTTGCCAAACTTTCCAGATAAAAGAAATGCAGAATATCCAAACAATACATTACATTTATATTTATTTTCACCTTTAAAATTAGAAATAAATGCATAAGAAGCTAAAAAACCTTCCATTTGTTGTTCTCTCAAATAAAGCAAATTTAAAAGTGCAAATACTTGTTTAATTTTCTCATCATCTTTGCCTTGAAAGTTATTGAATAAATTAATTTTAAAGAAATTGAGCATTTGCTCTACTTGATTAGGTAATAATAAAGACATATATTGCAATGGATTTGCTACAAATTGTTTAATCATATGATTAGAAGATAATCTATCCAATGTACCTATGCCTTTTAGAGCATAATAATAATTTTTTTGAAAATCTGTTAATAGTTCTACTTCTTCATCAGCAAGTTTGATATTAAATTTTTCTTTATTTAATGCTTTTGTAAGTGCGGAGTAAAATTTTGCTTGAACAGAAAACATTCCTGTAAAATTTTTATTATTAGAAAGATCTTCAAATTTGGTTATAGAATATTTCAAAGCATTTTTATTATTACCATCAGTTGTTAAAAAAGTAAAGAAATTAAAAAAACCATCCCAAAACAAATATTTTACACCATTTAAATCCCTAAAATCTGGGTTAGTATCGCTTTTAAGGTTAATAAAAAAGTTTGTCAAATTTATCAAAAGGTTTATTTCTTTTTTTAAATTTTCTGTTTTAATAGTATTTATATAAAGATTAATTTTATTTACATTTATAGGCTGATCATATAATGCTGAATAAATAATATCTAAAAAGCATCGTTCAACTAACAACTGGTCTTTCATATCTTCATCTTTTATTTTATCAAGTACAATATCAAATTCTCCCTTTAAAGGATCTATTAATTCTTTAAAATTTATGCCAGCTTCTACACCACAATACCCTACCCCCAAATTTTTCTTTAATTTGATAATTAAATCGATAAATTTAAATGAAAGATTGTAATATTTGCTTATTTCATCATTTTTTAATGTATAAGATTTTAACTTTTTATTAACATCTTCTATTAATTTATCATCATTGTTATTTATTGCATAGATAATAAATTCTCGGGCACCTGCATAAGCATATAAAGATAGCTTTTCTTTTATATCCATTAAATTATTTTCATTTGGCTGAATAGTATTTAAGGTTTTAATTGTTTTAAAAAAGTTATTCACATCTGGTTCATCTGTTAATTTGATTTTATAATAAATATTAAATAATTTTAACAAATATAATTTAAAAAGATAATCATTATTTATTTTTGGGTGCTTACTTAACTTATCAATCAAGCCTATGGATGAATTAAAATTTCTTACATTTCTTGTAGCAATACCTTTGGCAAAATTAATATAACAAGAATACACTTTATTCATAAAATCTTCAAATGTATTAGTTTCAATATTTTTAAATTGATTTCTTTGATTATCCAATGCTTTAGCATATTTTAAAAGATTATCTACATTTTCAATCTGAGGTGTAATTAATAAAGATTGTAATTCACCAATTAACTGATTATAATTTTTAGATGTCTCTTTTATAAAATTTTGAGATAAACTTTGAAAAGTAAAAAAAGATAAAAGTATAAATATAGAAATAAATTTCCTTTTCATATTTTACTCCTTTTAGTCTGTAGGCTCTACTAAACTCATAACTTTTGCTAATTTAGGAAAATTATTTAAATTTTGATAATTAGCATAAGCATTTCGAGGTAAATAAGGTATCAATTTATAAGGTCTTACTGGAAGAATATCATACATTTCAACAAGTCCATCAGAAACTGGGGATATATTTTTAAAATCAAGTACTACAATATTTATAGATTTACTTCTATAATTAACTGTAACCCTAATTTTAAAATTAGCATTATCTCTAAATCCTGCAGCTTGAATTTTGTTTAAAACTTCTTTAACATATTTAGCAAGACCAACTCCATTTACTGCTAAAATATTATATTTGACATCCGAACCATTCCATGTTAATTCAAAACTAAAAATACCGGTTGGATCTACAAAATGTTGTTCATTCATAAAAATCATATCAAAAGCGTCTTTAAATTTTCCACCTGAAACATTGTTCCAATTATTATAATAACATACTAATGCTTTATTAGTTAAATATAACATTGGGTCTGTTGATGGAAAAGGCACACAATAATTAATACTATATTTTCTAATATTATAAGAAGTAGAACTATAGTTTATATTATAAAGCACCACTGATATTATTATTAAAATTATAAAAACTAATATAGAAATCTTTAAACTCTTCATAATAAACTCCTACTAATTAACTTTTACTCCATTTTGATTTATCTTTAAAAAATTCCAAATTCCATAAACTATCAATCGGACCAAGTCCCCAATATGCTGTTGCTTTTTTATTCTTTACCAGATCATAAATTTCAATCAGATTTTCAAAAGAAAGCATTTCTGGAGCTCTTATGGATACTTTATCCCCTGTTTTGATTAATGATGCAAGCCTATTAATATCACATAAAGCATTTGGACCAAAAGGTCCTGGCTGACTTATCAATTTAATAAAATTAGGACTATTGTCTGACAACTTATTGCTTTTCTTTATATTGATTACTTGTTTTGCAATCTGAAAATTTTGACCATTAATTATAACATATTTAAAAGTAGAATTTTTCCTATTCAAAATTTGGACAATACAATCAACTTTTTGCTTAGCTCCACTCACTTTTTTTTCATTTTTAGGTTGAGTTATTTCTCTCTTTATAACTCTAATATTTTCTCCTTGTTCACTTTTTTTAGGAGCTATACTTAAAGTCACAAGAAAAAAGATTAACAATAAAAAAACTACATCTATAATAGAGGTTAACTCACTTTTTTTATTTTCTTCTTTTGTTTTTAAAGGCATAAATGCTCCCCCTACTTAATCTTTACCAATATAATTTACATTAATATATAAATTGTCTTGAGATGTCATATTCAATTTCCTATTAAACTTATATTTAAAATACAAATCATTCATATCTACTATAAATTTATAATAAACATCTTTATCTAAATCTAAAAATACTTTTACTCTATCAGGTTGTTTTTTTACAATATTATTTATACTATCAATCTCCATAAATTTTCGTTCTATTTTTTCAAGGACTTTATTATATTCAGCTTCAAATTTTTTTCTATTTGCAAAATATAATTCACGAGATGGCAAAGTATCAGGCAAATAAGATTTTAATTTTTTTAATTCTTGCTGAAGTTGAGTTTTCCGTGTAAAACCCAGTGTTTTATCTTTTAATAATAGTTCTATCTCAGCTATTCTTTTAGGTACTTGTTCTAAAATTTGAGAATCATGTTTATATAAGGAATCTAACAAAAATATCAAATAACGTTTTCCAGAGTCATATTTGGCAGAAGTATCATTTTCTAAAACTGTTACAGAAATTTTTAAAGTATAATTTGTATCTAAAACAGCATTTTTAACTTGAGGTCTTTTTTTTGCTTTCTCTGGTATGCCAGAGTTCTTTTCTTCTTTTGGCTTTATACCAGCTGCTAAGGTAACCAGAAAAAATATAAGTAATAAAAATATAACATCAATCATTGATGTTAATTCGCCTTTTCGTAACTCTTCATTTTTTTTAAAAGGCATAATTATTTCTCCTTATTCTCATTTTTAATATCTTTCAGGAAAAAGAAATGATTAAATTGATTAAGTAAATCAAAAATTTCTTTATCTAATTTATTCTTTAATATATAATAAGCAAGCATCATAGGAATTCCTAAACTTAATCCAAAAATTGTAGTATAAAGGGCTGTATTAATACCATTAGATAAACTTTTTATCAACACTTCTTTGGGAACATCCGGATTTTGAGCAACTTGATTAAATGCTTGAGAAATTCCAATAACAGTACCAAGTAACCCCAACATAGGAGCAATACTACCTATATTCCAAAAATATTCCAGAGTAAAGAAATTTTCCAACCATTTGACGATTTTAAATTTAAAATTTACTATTTTTTTAGATTCACTTTCTAATAATATTTGTTCATCTAATGTATTATGTACCTGTAAAAATTTACTCCAGTGACTTTTATAACGCATATGTTTAAATAAAATATTATAAAATATTTTTTCAATAGCATTTGTCTTACTCGACAACCCCTTTTGCTTTAATAATAAATTATATAGATTATCTTTTGTTGGCTGCTCAAAAAACTTCATCCACTCACTTAATAAATCATCATCCATCTTTTCTGAAATAAAATTAGTACTTTTGAACATGGATAAATAATAAATAAAAAGAAATATTCCCAAGATTCCCAGAAAAGTTAAGATATAAGCAATTACCCCTCCTTTATTAAATAATGGGGAAACCTGCTTTGTAAAAAATGCCTTAAACCACCCGGGCTGAGTTATGGTCGAACTAAATATTAATACTGAATTTACTGGCTCTTCTTTTATTGAAAGATGCAAGGGAAACCATATCTCATTTTTACCTGGATATCCTGCAATTTGATTAACTGGAATAACTTTGATAGTTTTATTTTTGAACTGATAAACTAATTGATCATAATTTTCTATAGATACTTTTATTTTATAAGCACCATAATCCTTAATATCATCTATGCCAGAAATTTCACCAGGAAAAACAAAAGTTCTTTTAGTAATACTTTTTGATACTGTATTTTTTATTTTACTTACTACATTATTTGAAATAGTATCTCCTGCCTCAATGTCAATTTTAAATTTGATATTATTGTCTTTATTGAGAGTATCAAGTAAAAAATTTTCAACATCACTTAATAATTCTTTGTTTAAACCCACTTCGATACACCCTGTTTCTTCATTTAAGAAACCAAATTTCCAGTCCAGAGAACAGGCTTTTATTTCATTATCTTTAGTATATAACAAATTAGCATGATCTATGAAAAAAATTACTTTTTTAATTGTGTTTTCCTGGCTCAATAATGCTATTTGAAAAAATAGCACCAAGAAAATTACTCTTTTAAGCATTATATTTCTCCTTAAAAATTATTAGTAATTTCTACAAATAAGCCTTCCCATTTTGTACTAATAGAATCTAATTTAGATTTTAATAAATAATATATTAAACTCGCTGTTATACCAATAACCAATCCCACTATTGTGGTATATAACGCCATATTTATACCGCCAGCAAGTTTTGTAATCAATTCTGCCTGTTCCATTCCAGCAGATGACTGGCTTATTTCTGCAAAAGCTGAACTAATACCGGTAACAGTACCAAATAGTCCGAACATAGGTGCCACAGAACCAATAACCCATAACCAATCTATCCAACCTTTCATTTGTTCTAATTCACTTGCTGCTGTTTTATCAACAGCTCTATCTATTTCAGAAGAAGTATACCATTCATCCTTATTTGTTATATGGTTACCCAACCCTGCTAAAAATATTCTGCTAATTCTATAATCTTTATTAATCTCACATATATCTTTTGCTTTCTTTAAAAATAATAAAGAATATTCTTCCCAAATTAAACTTTTCACCTGCCTAATAGCTTCTCTTTTATCATCTTCTGACTTTGCTTTGCCAATGATATCTAATATTTTATTTGCTAATTCTTTATATTTAATAGGTGGACGATATATTTCCGGAATATTTTCATTTTCCTTTTCAAAAGTACCATCACTCAATTTTTCGGCAATTCTTTTAAGAAAAACAATTTCATCATCTAAATCAGGATTATCTTCATTTATAGTCCTTTCAATTATAATTTTTTCTCCAGCTTCATTTGTCTTTTCCTCTGGTAATTTTAAAGCATTATTAATCCACAAATCTGAAATTATCTTTATAATTTTTTCTTCAGGCTCGACTTTTTTCGATAAAGCCGACCATGTAAAAATAATAGAAATAATAAGCAAAATAGTAAGTAAACTAAAAATAACAACATAGGTTGTACCTAATTTTTCAAAAAACGTTTTCTCTTTTTTTCCATACATCTGACCTTCATGCATGATAGCCCTTATATAATCTTTTTCAAAGCCTTTTGCTTTTACTAAAAGATCTGGTGTAGCAAATTTATAATTTATATAATCCGGCAAATGCAAATCTCGTAAATCTATCTTTATTGTTCCATTTGTAGCAATAGTATAATAAATTATTCCTGTAGCTTTTGCATTTTCATTAAATGTCCACGTATTTACAATAGAACGTACTTTTTCAAAAAATTCTTCTGTTCCTGCATGAGGCATATATTTTTCCCATGTAGCATCATTTTTCTTTATTCCATTTTCAAATTTTAACCCAATTGTAACAAAACTCGGCTGATGTATATGCGAGGGGCTCTTACTAACCTCTTGCAATTCTTTTAAATCTAAAACTTCTCCTTTAACTACTCTAAATTCCTCTACCTGGGTGGTAGATTTTTCTTGTGCAAAATATGTTGAAAATAATCCAAATGCTATAATAACTAACATAATGAAAAATTTTTTCATTTTTATACTCCTTTTATTTATTGGATAAAATTAATAGCATCATTAAAATATTCAGAATATGGATAATTATAAATCAATAAAATTGCATATCTTTTAGCTTCTTGAGTATTGCCTTTTTTATCAAATGTCTTTGCTAACCAAAAATATTTATTATCCACCAGTAAATTATCTTTAATAATATAAGGCTCAATAGCAGGATAATCTTGTAAAACTCCGCTATTATCAGAAGATATCTCATCTATTACATTAAAACTATTGATAGCATTATCTAAATCATTTAGATTAAAATAACATATCCCTTTATAATAAGCTGATAAATTAAAAATATCTTTATCCACTTCATTTTTAGGAGCAGAAGTTATTATATTAAAATCAGCCAATGCTTCATTATATTTCTTTAAAGAAAATTTCATTAATGCAATATCATATATCAATCTATATTTATATTTAGTTTTTGGTTTATTAATAGTAGCTGGATTAATATAAGTGCTAACTGTTTTAAAATTATCCATATAAGTAATTCCAGAATCATATTTTTTCAAATTTAAATAAGTTTCTGCCATATTACAATGGGATTCATAAGTTACAAATAAATTAATATCAGACATAGGTAATTCATCATGTTTTGCAAAAACATCACTAAAATCTCCAAAATTTTTAAGTCCATTGTACCCTATGATAAAATTTTCCAATGCTGCGTTATATTCTTCTTTATAAAAATATAAATTTCCTAATATTACTGATGCTAATGGCCCATATATACCATCTGCGCATATATCAGCCATAGAAGACAAATCATCTGCTTTTCTTGAAAATTTATCCAGAATAAATTTTTTAAAAGATAATTTGTTAATTGCAGTTAAATCGCCAAGCATATTATGTAATCTAACATCACAAGGTTCACTTTTGCCAAATAAAGATAGTGCAAATTTAGAAGAGGTTGTACTTAAATTTGATTGATTTGCAAATGCATAATCTATTTTAGTGGCATAAGAAGATGGTAAACCTATATTAAAAGAAGCCCCAAAAACTATCTCATCATTAGAATAACCAGCTCTAAAATAAAGTGGGAAATTTTTTATTAATTCTAATCGGTATTCAGCGCCAAACCTGATATCCTTTTCACCTTCTGATGGGCTATAAAAATCAGCTGCAAGAATTAAATTTTTCAAAACATTATAATTAATACCAAAAACTAATGCTGAAAATAATTGGTCTTGATTTGATTTAGCTTTCAAAATATTTTGGTAAGCAAAACCAAATGTGGCTTTTTTAAGATACGAAATTCTCCATTTTAAACCTAAATCCATATCAAAAACAGAATTATTCACATCACCAATAGAATTTTTTAAAAATTTTAATAATGTACCAGTACTCAAATTTCTTATAAAACCAAACGAACCAAGGTAATATGAATATGATAATCCAAATAATCCCTGGCTTGATTTAAAATTTCCTGTTGGCAAATCATTTACATCTCTGCCATTAAAAGAACCAAAATCTATTGATGAAAAAATAAACCCTACAGTGCCAAATTTTCTATTTGGATATACAAAAGAGAAATAACTCAATTTCGTATCATCATAGAATAATTGATCATATCCAAACGATAATTGCCACGATTGAACAGCAGGTCTCGCAATACCAGCTGGATTCCAGAACATTCCCGTAGGATCATTTGCAATACTGGTAAAAGCCTTCCCCATTCCCAAAGCTCTTACTCCTATTCCGTATTGCAAAAAAGAAAGAAGTTGTCCACCTTTTCCTGAGTCCGCTAACATATTGCCAAATAATAGTAATATTAAAAGAATTATTTTCTTTATCATAAGCTATCCTTTTTTATAATTATTTTTTTAATACTGCTATTTTAACTTTTAAAGTAGCATTTCCACAATCGATTATGCCTAAATATGCTCCATCAGCCACAATTTGACCATCTCCATTTTTCCCATCCCATACTACTTCATTAATCCCTATATTCAATGAACCACATTCTAAAGTTCGTACATGATGACCAAAAAAATCATAAATATTAATAGTTACATTACTACTTTTATTTAAAGTAAATCTAATTTTTGTATTTTCCTTTAAAGGATTAAAGGGATTTGGATAATTATGTGCAAAGCCTGCTTTTTTAGGTAATTTTAATTTTCCAACTAAAAATTTATCAGATAAACTATTTATAACGAACTTTACGTTATCATTATCTCTATTAACAGGACAAATTTTATATGCATCTATTTTATCATCATACTTAAACACATAAATCATCTCATCCTCATTAACTTCCAGTAATGGGCTATTTAAATCTATTTTTGCATTTATTGGTTGCAATAATTCTGTTCCTGATAATAAATTATTGTCCATATCTGAAAACTTTAATTCTATAGTATTTAATAATTGAATACTTGAAATATTTTCAATATCACTTGCAATTAATTTACTATTGTCAATATTAGGATTTGTATAAATATTTGTTCTTATTATAGCATAAAAAGGCTGCTGTTCCACCGGTCTTAAAGAAGTTGGTTGCAAATTCAAACTTAATTGATAACCATTTTCAGGATAAAAATATATTTCCCCACCATTATTATCATTATAATATGTATAAAGGAAATAATCATATTGATTATCATCCACATTGCCAGCACAATCCTGAATGTTTGAAATGCTAATTTTATACATCGTATGTTCTGTAAATCCATTCTTTGGTATTATATTAATAATATTTGATAGACCACTATTTTTGTCCAGAGAATAATCAATTAAAGCATTGTTCCCACCCAATATATCTGCATTAAGTAACTGAATAATTAATCCATTAACATCAACAGAATCATCAAAAATAACTTTAAACGATGATATATCTTCAGCTTTTGCATAGGATGTATCAGGACTTGCTACTTCAATTGAAGTAATATGAGGCACAGTATTATCATAAAAGATCTTTACAGGATCTGAGAAATCTCCAAAATCTAAATTATTTTTAGCTCTAACCTTAATATAATAAAAAAGATTATCCTCAGATGGAGAATATAAAATAGAATCCACTGTCCCATCAACCTTTTTAATATCTGGTGAAGTAAAATCATCTGTTATACTAATATGTACTTCATATTCCAAAATATTCGGTTGTTGCTGCCATTTTATTATAATGCTGTTATTAATACATTCATTATTGCTTGGCTTTAATAAAGCAACTTTTGCTGGTTTTGTATTTATAAATTTATAAGGACCACATTTATAACCTGCAAATTCTTCTATATTGCCTACATTATCTATCGAATAAATTCCATAGGCAAAAAAACAAGAATCCATATTAGATAAATTATATACATTTATAAAATTTCCATTTTTAACATTAATAACACTATCTTCTTTAATAAGCTGATTATCTGTAGAAAAAATTTGATATTTCAAAATTGATTTTTTAATACCACTCCCTGGAATTGAATCAATATTCACATCTACTTTATCCTCTGTTACAAAATTTACATTAAAACCAACACTATAAACATTATCTGCATTACAATTTAAAGTAGTCGTAGGAGCTAATATATCATTAATAACAAAACTATATACTGTATCTGAAGGATTACCTAATGAATCTTCTGCCCATAAAACAAATCTTATCCTGCCAGATTTTGTTTCAAATACAGCTTTTGTCTCATTCTTCAAAGTAAGATCATTAATATATGATAAATTATCAGAACTATTCCAGCCTATAAAATATACAACAGGATCTTCTGTTTTTGAAATATCTGACCAAGTTACTGTATCATCTATCCCTTTTACATATCCCCAATCTTCTTTATCAAAAGACGGTTTTTCCGGCGGTTTTCTATCAGATCTACCATAGGTGATAGCAGAAGGAACAAAAACAGTATCATCATATATAGAAACTGGAACAATTTGATAATAATAAATTGTATCTAATACCTCTCCAGGTATTGTATTATCAGTAAAAGAAGAAGCATCTTTATTAGCATGTAATATCACACTATTATTATCTGTTGCTGGATAAGATTCTAATGATCTAAAAATAATAAATTCCTTTATTAATTTTCTATTATCATTAGAATATATCCAGGAAAGTTCAATTACTCCACCTTTTTTACTCTTAGCAGTAAATGAAGAAACAGATGGAATATTCGATTGAGTTTTTCCACTCACAACAGCAGTATCTGAAAATCCGACTTTATCATATATTATTAACTGGAAAAAATATTCTACACCTGGAGACAAGTTATTAATTAATAATGATTTATTAATAGGTGGTATATTAGATTTATATAATTTTTTATTAGAAAAAGATTGATCTGTATCATAATAAACTTCAGCATAACTAATATCTGATTGTTCTCCAGAATATTCCCATTTAAGTAAAATAGAGCTCTTATCAGAAGATTGAACATAAAAATTTGATATTGTGGCATCTAACCTACAATCAACTGTTACTAAATCAGAAATTTCCGTTAAATAATCAAGTATTCTCTTATTGCTAACAAACACTCCCACTCTGTAATAATACTTTTTACCATGGTCATTCTGACTATCAAAAACATCATCATAAGAAGTATCATTAGTAATACCTATAGCATTTTCGATGTTGCCTAAAAATTGTTCATCTGTCAATTCATTTAGGTCAGTTGAACGAAATATAACATATTGATAATCTAAATTATCAGGATTCTCATAATTTTCCCAATTTAAATGTACAGAACATTTATTATTTGTTACGTTAATATATTGCATATCTAAAGCAAATACTACAGTATACAATAAAAATATACTTAATATAAAGAGAAACTTTTTCTTCATATTAATCTCCTATTTAGATTATTTAATTAAAATCATTTTCTTTGTGTTAATAAATTCATTATTGGCATTTATTCTGTAAAAATAAATTCCACTACCTACCTTATGTCCAAATTTATCATAACCATTCCACTGTATTTTATACTGTCCCGGTGTTAATTGCTTATCTAACAAAGTCCTAATATTCTGCCCCAAAATATTAAAAATATCAACCTTCACATTGCCTTTAAAACCTTCTTTTAAATCAAACATTATATAAGTGGACGGATTAAACGGATTTGGGAAATTATCATATAATTTAAATTGTTTTGGTATCTTTTTTGTAACCTTTGCTAACAAATGAGCATTTTTCAAAGAAGTAAATGCTGATTCATCAAAATTATCAAGTCCAACATTATCAAAAGCTGCCACTTTATAAAAATAATTTACAGTGGTATCTGAAATAGAAATATCATAATAACAATAACCATTTTTATCTAATGTTATCTCTTCATTTTTTAATGATACAAGAGTATCATTTTTTGTTATATTATCATTATCAGCCTGATAAATAACATATTTATTAATACCAGACGGATTATTGCCAGGATCTGAAACCGGCTTCCATCGTATCCTTATTTTATCCGAAATGCGTAATGCTTCTATTTCATAAATCGGTTCTGGCTTATAATCATCAATAATTGTAGAAACATATTCATTACTGCCCTTATATAAAGTCATAAATTCCGATTTATTATCATTTATATCTTTTAAAATGACTTTAAAATAATATCTATTATCACTATTAAAAAAATTGTCTGGAAAATCAGTAAAAACTAAAGTATCTAATCCATAAACATTTATCCAATCACTTCTAAAGACGGTTGTTTTAAAATTAGTATCAACCGAAGAATATATTTTTATATACTCAACATCACTATCAATATCTGAAATAACCAAAGCTACATCCTTTGATTGTAAATACTCATTCAATTTTTGAACAACCGGCTGCGACGGTGGAATAAAATCAGTATAAATCACTAATGTCTGGGAAGCTGTTTGCATATTATTAGATGAATCAACTGGACAAATTTTATAATAGTAATTCATATTTTGAATAACATCTTTATCAATATATTGGTATTTCCCAATAAAAGGATATTCATAATTATTAGCAATATAATAAGGGTCTTTATCAAGGCTATCAGTAGTAAATGTAAAAATTAAATTATTATCATTAACTATATCCATCGAATCTGTACTTCTAAAAATTCTATATTCTTTAATTTTTGAAGTACTATCGCCATTATTAACTAAATCAAAAACTCCCCACCAAGATAATGATACAGCATCATTAACATTCTTGCCAGAATTAGAAACTAATTTTATATTTTGTTTTGAGATTATTTCAGGTGGGGTTTGATCAAATAAAATACTACCTCTCACAGTATCAATAGGAATTCCCTTTTTATCCTGTAAATATACTGTAATATATCTATAACCATCTTTTGTTAAATCTTCTCCATAAGGATTTACTATCAAATTTAGAGAATCAACATAATGATTTGTCGGCACATCCACTTCTTTAAAAGGAACATTCTCATCATTCTGAATAGTACTATCCATTGATTTTACAATTTTTATGAAATAAACTGTATCCGGTGAAAAAATTTCAATTTTCGCAAGAGGACCACTTGTAAATCTTGAAACATCAAAACTTTTAGTTATATCCCACGCAATAACATTCATGACAGCATTAGAATTATTAACATAAGTTTTTATAGGAGAGGTAACATATTCATTCCCTACATTATCATATAAATGTATCTTATACCAATATGGATATTCTTCCACATCAGTTTTTTTACCATAATGCGAGATTATTGTATAAGTACAATCAGGGGGGAACTCCAATATTGTATCTATCTTAGCAAAACTAGAATATAAACTACCTTCAATTACAAATTTTTTAAAACCACTACAATTTTCTATAATATCAGAATGCGACCAATCTAAATATTGTACCGCCTTCGGGCGTTTTGTATATTGAAAAACAGAACCTCCTTGCGTATTATCAAAAAAAGGAGATTTATTATCCTGCACCGTTACTATATAATTAGACCAATCACTTGTGTCATTATATATCTTCCTCCATGTTTTTGCTCTAAAATAAAAATGTTTACATTCTCCAATTTGTGTTTTTAATCCAGGATGCCCATTTACTCCAAATTTAAAATAAAAATAATAAACAGTATCAGTACTATTTGGTTCAATATAACTTAAATTTATCCATCCCGTTGAATCAAAAATATCTGTAAATTCTGAATCCAATGCCACCTGAACATTAAAATTATACTCTGCTATGTCTGAAAAATCTAATTTATAAGTCATAAATAATGTAGCAGTATCTCCTTTAGCATAATATTCTCCATCATTAATATAATATCTGGAAGAATCATAATAAACCATTACTGGTGGAACAGGAGGCTGTGGCCTATTTACAATTTTTATTATTTTATCAGCTAATTGTTCATTTCCAGCATAATCTACAGCATAAATATAAACATTATATTCCTTAAAAACTGTACTATCTGCTAAAAATGGACAATAAGTAAATAAAGTATCCGATATAATCAGGGTATCAGAATAATAAAATTTTGATAATACATTGGAATTGAGATCCATAACAACAATTTTATAATTATAAAGCCCTGAACACTCATCATAAGAAGGTGACCAGAAAATATTTGCTTTTCCATTTACATAATATCTACCTGTATTTATAGGAGCTGATGGCGATTCTTTGTCAATCAACGCACTGTAAATATCAGAATATACACTTTCACGATTATCAGAAAAAATAGTTTTTACCCTAAAAAATAGAGTATCACAATTTATGTCAATATTTTCCGGTAAAACAAAAAAGGTATCTCTGGTAATAAAAGTATCAATCTTAATAGAATCAATTTTATAATAATTAGTAAGTGTTGAATCAAAATCTCTATCAAACCCAATCTGATAAGCAAATCCTTTTACATAATCTTTACATGAATTTTGTTTAAAAAATAACGTGTCATCCTTTAAATTATACGACAAAATCTCCAATGTATTAGAAGTCCAAACAGGTGCAGGAGATGTTTTCCCATGAACAAAATCACAATCATCTATATTCCCTTCATTGCCTACTATATCCACAGGAACAACTTTATAATAATATTCTTTATCACAATATTTTAAATAAGTATCAGTAAAATATGTTTTATCTGTTTTATATTCAGTAATAAAAACAATAGAATCATCTTCTTTTATATATTTGTAAACTTTATAATAATCTATACTATTACATTCTGAATTTTGAGATGTTGCAGGAGCATCCCATGTTAACTTAATATAACCTTTTGCAGTAGCAGTTAGTGTTAAATTTTGTACAGGTGATGGTTGGGAAGTATTACGTTCAATCACTAATAGATCAGACCAATCTGTAGTAAATAATTCAGAGCCATTTTTAATTAATTTAACTTTAACCCTTGCATAATACTTTTTCCCAGAATATATGGGAGTTAATGTATAAGTGGAAGCATCTTGCCAACCAGATGTTTTATAAATAGTAGCAAACGAATCACTAGAAAACTCAAAGTAGTATTTAATCTGCGCACCCATTAAATGGGAAGTATAATCTTTAACTTGAAAAGTATAAAAACTCTCAGAGATACAATTATCTTCAAAATCAAATTCTGGCTTTCTATTACAATATCCTATCACACTATTTGTATAATTAGAAATATTCCCCACTTTATCTACAGCTCGAATAGTATAATAATATCCACCTAACTCTAAATTTCTACTATTATCAATAAAAGATAATCCAGTAATATAAGCAATAGAATCCCCTATCTCACCTTCAACTGTATTTCTATAAATATAATAACTCAATCCTTCATCATCACAAATATCATTTGCTTCATCCCATTTTAAAGAAATAGAACCATCATCATTTGTTTCTGCAATAAAATTTTTTACCTGAAGAGGTGGTATTTCATCAATATTAACTTTATAAAATGGAATATAACGTGTAGTATTTCCTGCAATATCTTTTGCTTTTATTGTAAAATAATAATCCCCACAGAAAGAAGGAGTATTAAAAGATGCTACATAAGAATCATTATTTAAAAATGCATCTGCTGGTTGAAATCCTGTAGAATCCATAAATGGAATAGTTGTATCTGCATCCATTGTCATATAAACATTAAAAGAATCTGCTATTTCATCACAACTATCATTCCAGAATACAATAATCTCTTTTTGATATTGATGTTTTACATCATCTGTAAAATAGGGCTCGCATGGTTTTGTGGCATCTGATTTAGCATTAACAATTGGTGAAGCCATTAATTCCAAATTAAAATTTTCCACCATTAAATTATCATTACCAACTAATCGATAATGATATTGTCGTCCATCAACTAAATTATTACTATCAATAAATTCATTCTCATCAAGATTAATATCTCCACTAATCAATGAATTATCATTTAAAATCTCTCCTAAAGTGATAGCCCTATACAAAGAAAAAGAAACTAAATTATTTGTAAAATATTTTTTAAATTCATCTTTCCATGAAATCAATATTTTTCCATCAGCAATTGGCTTAGCAATTATTATATCATCTTCAAAATTCTTTTGAGTAGAAAAAACTGGACCTACCCATGGGCTCTCATTCCCTACATAATCCACAGCTTTTACATAGTAATAATAAGTAGTGTTATTCTCTAAATCTATTACTTTATCTTTTAAAGAATCTTTTGTAATATTTGTGTGCATATTTTCTGGAGTATCACCTGCATATCTAATTGTAGTATCAGGAGAAGTGTTCCATAAAACCCAATAATATCGCACATCATCAGATGCCGATGGTTCCCATCCAATCCAATTAAAGTCGCCATTTGTATATTCAGGCTCTGGTTTTATTACAGGAGGCTCTGGAGGAGTAGCATCTGCTAAAGCTTCGAAAAATTCAGTAGAAACTAATTCCCCTTTTCTGTACAATTCTATTTTATAAAAATATTTTCTACCACCAATTAAATTATTGTCTATAAAATCTTTTTTGTTATCTGAACTAAGCTGCTTTATCAATGTAAAATTATCAGAATTTTTACGATAAATTTTAATATATTCTGCTCGATTTAAAAAATCAGCCTTTAATCTAATCTTTCCATTTTTTGTTGACTTTATCTCAAATTGAGATTTTTGTGCAAATAAATTCAATGCACTAAAAATAATTATAATACTAATATAGAAAAACAAATTATGATTTTTTTTCATATGCTTTTCTCCCCTTTTGTTTCTTTTTAATTTAAATTTATAAAAAAAAAAATATATGTCAAGTTTTTTTTTATTTTGTATAATTTTAAAATTATTTTGTACAATATTTGTTAATATATTAACAAATATATGCGAAATATCTACTTATTATAAACAAATAAATAATTATATAAAATATTTAATATAGTGAATAATATCACATAAAAAATAATAGGGATGGGTATTTTTTTATCCATCCCTATTATAAAATCCACAAAATAACAAATATATTTAATTATTTATTTCCATACCATAATTTACATAAATTCAAGAAAGTTTCAGTCGCTTTTAATAAAGCAGTACATGCAACCCATTCTTTTTTAGAATGAAAATTTAATCCTCCTGCAAAAATATTAGGAGTAGGAACTCCCATAAAGCATAATCTTGCCCCGTCAGTGCCGCCTCTAATAGCTTTATGTTCAACCTTAATACCAGCTTCAATCATTGCCTTTTCTGCAATATCCAAAACTTCCTTATGATTTTTTAATACTTCATACATATTCTTATACTGCTCTTTTTCCTGGAAATCGATACTCAATCCCGGATATTTTGTTTTAAAATATTCCACTAAATCTTTTAATAATTTTATTCTTCTTTGATTTACCTCTTTATCAAAATCACGAATAATAAATTGAATTTCAGTTTCACTAACATCGCCAGAAATTTTTAATAAGTGAAAAAAACCTTCTCTATTTTCTGTATGTTCAGGAGTTTCATATTCCGGCAATGCAGCTATAAATCGAGCAGCAATAGAAGCTGCATTAACCATCTTATTTTTTGCATAACCAGGATGAACATTACTTCCTATAAATTTTATTTTAGCATAATGAGCATCAAAACACTCTGCTTCTAATTCCCCAATCATACCACCATCAAAGGTATAACAATATTTTCCCAGCTTACTTAGAGTAATTTTATCTACTCCTCTGCCAATCTCCTCATCAGGAGTAAAACATATTTTTAATTCAGGATGTTTTAATTCTTTAAATCTAACTAAAGCCGCCAAACCAGACATTATTTCAGCAATACCTGCTTTATCATCTGCACCTAGGAGTGTTTTACCAGAGGCTGTTATAATATCATCTCCAACAAATTCTTTTAATTCCGGTGATTCTTCAGGAGTTAACACCAATTCAGGATCATCTGGAAAAAGAATATTGCCACCATCATAATCTTTATGTATAATAGGCTTAACATTTTCACCACTCACATCCGGTGATGTATCAAGATGAGCACAAAAACTAATAGCAGGTCCATCATATCCTTCAGAAGCAGGCAAAGTAGCATAAACATAACAATATTCATCTACTTCAACATCTTTTAATCCCAATTCTTCCAATTCTTTCTTCAATAAATTGGCAAGTTCAAACTGTCTTTTTGTTGAAGGTGTACTTTCTGACTCTTCATCTGAGGTGGTATATATTTGAACATATTTTAAAAACCTCTCAAGCACATCTTTTTTGATAAACTCTTTAATTTCATTTGATAAAGCCATAACAACTCCTTTTTTTAAAATTATTCTTTAATAATTTTATTATAAATAATAATAGCTGTCAAGTTTTTTTAACAAAAAATTAAAGTTTAATTATTTTCTAATAGATTTGTTCCTCAAATTTTGCTGAATTATGAAAAAAAATAAGAATTTTATTTTTTTAGATTTACTGAAATATAATAAATTAAAAATAAAATTAGACTCAACATTAGAAAATATTTTCTAAAGATCCTATATGCTCCTGTTTTTTATTAATAATCACAAGGTCTACTTTATGAGTTCTAATACAAAACAATAAATAAAAATCTTATTTGATAAAAACAAATTTTA
Organism: uncultured bacterium; assembly: GCA_964384205.1. Taxonomy (GTDB): domain Bacteria; phylum JAGOEH01; class JAGOEH01; order JAGOEH01; family CAYLKS01; genus CAYLKS01. The sequence goes on from CAYLKS010000037.1 coordinate 21,626, forward strand.
TACGATAATTTGGGGAGATACGATATTATTTATATTGAAAATATAACTTGACAACAATAATAAATAATAATATAATAGCGTGAAACTATTAAAAAAGGATAAAAACCATGCAAACAATGATTAATAATTTAAAATATTCAACTCTATTCACTCAGGAAGAAATCCAAAAAATCATTGATCTAACACAAACAGAAGAAACTCCATTTCTTATAGTGGATTTAAAAAAAATAGAACATCAATTCAAAAAATTACAAAAAGCCTTCCATTATGCTAAAATTTATTATGCTATAAAAGCAAATCCTCATGAGAAAATAGTAACATTATTAAATAAACTCGGTTCCTATTTTGATATTGCAAGTATTTATGAATTAGATCATATATTAAAATTAGGAGTATCTCCTGAAAAAATTAGCTATGGCAATACAATAAAAAAAATTAGAGATATAAAATATGCTTATGAAAAAGGTGTTAGATTATTTGTATGTGATAATGAAACTGACTTAATAAATTTATCAAAATATGCTCCTGGGGCAAATGTATTTTTCCGATTATTAACAAATGGAGATGGGGCTGATTGGCCTTTATCACGAAAATTTGGAGCACATCCTGATTTAATATATAAATTAATAAAAAAAGCATCAAAAATGGATATAAATCCAATAGGATTATCCTTTCATGTGGGTTCTCAACAACGCGATATTGGACAATGGGATAATGCTATTGCTCAATCATTTTCTCTTTTTAGATCTCTTAAGAAAAATGATATTAAACTATCATTGCTGAATATTGGAGGCGGATTACCAGCTTCTTATTTACAGCCAACCCCAGAAATAACGATATATGCAAATCAAATATATAATTTTTTAGTTGATTATTTTACAGAATCTCAAATCCCTGATATTATAATCGAGCCAGGTAGAGGCTTAGTAGGTGATGCCGGTGTTATCGTATCAAAAGTAATTTTTACAGAAAAAAAAGCAGAATATAATCAATACAAGTGGGTTTACCTTGATATTGGTGTATTTGGCGGTCTAATAGAAACTCTTGGTGAATCTATAAAATATCCTATATATATCCCCAATAAAAATTGGACTAAAACTCAGGAAGTTATATTAGCAGGCCCCACCTGCGATAGCATGGATATTTTATATGAAGATTTTAAATATAACTTTCCTGAAGAAATAGAACCAGAAGATTTAGTCTTATTTTTTGCAACAGGCGCATATACCACTACTTATTCATCTGTATGGTTTAATGGGTTCCCTCCATTAAAATCTATCATCTGGGAATAGAATTTATTTCTTTTTTATAAACTAAATCCTAACCTAAAACCAAAAGCACCTGAATTTTTTAATTCAATATAGTTTGGAAAATAATGTTTGTATTTCATAAATTGACCTTCATATCCTACTGATATATTAAAAAAATTTCTATCACAAATTCTAAAAGATATTCCTACGTTTGGATTAATAAATATCCCAACATTGCTAAATTGATTTGTTATATTAAATGTATTGCCAATATTAAAAGAAAAATAAGATATAAAATCTTTATTCTTAAAAAAAATACGAAAATTCATAAAAACTGGCCATAGATATGTATTTAAATTATAATAATAATTAAAACCAGTGCCACCTCCTACTGAACAATATTTAAAATTCTCAATAGTTTTAACCACACTTGTTTTAATTCTTGATATGCCATAATTACCTGTTGCAACAAAGCTTCCAATATCAACTATTATATTACCTGAATAATTTATAACCGAACATCTCTTCGATATTCTACTAATATTATTTATATCAAAAACTAATATTTTCCCAGTAGGAGTTTGTAATTTCAAATATTTGCCAGGGATAGTTTCTATTACTAAACCATATAAAATATTGCCATTTTTAAAATAAACAATATCCTCATAATTACAGGCATATAATTCAATGCACCATATTATTAAAAAAATAAATATTTTTAAAATTTTAAGCATTGAGTTTTCAAAAAAATAAACTAACTACATTCACTATAGCCACAAGCTCTACATGTTAAACAACCTTCATTTATCTCAAGTGCAGCTCCACATTCTGGACAAGCTCCTATATGCATAATCTCTTCTTTAGATTTTGCATTTTTTGCCATATCAAATTTTATTTGAAAATTACTAATCTTATCTTCTTCTTTAAGATACTCATTTTCTAAAAATTCCTCAATAGCATTACCAATTGCATCAGCACAACTCAATATTTTCTTCCCATTATCCCAACTTGGCCTATGGCATCTAATTCCCTTTAATTGTTCAACAACATATTTAGCATCTATTCCACTTCTTAAAGCAAGAGAAGACAACCTTCCAATCGCCTCTGCCTGAGAAGCAGCACATCCGCCAGCCTTCCCAATTTGAGTAAATATTTCAAATAAGCCCATATTATCATAATTTAATGTTATATAAATATTTCCACAGCCAGTCCTAAATCTTCTTGTTACTCCTTTCATAACAGAAGAACGTTCTCTTGGAGAAATTGAAACTCTCGCTCCTGTTGTTGACAAAGTTTCTTCTTTATCCTTACTAACACCAACATTAAGAACCTGACTCTCAAGGCATCTATCCCTAAAAACAGTAACTCCTTTACATCCCAATTTATAAGCAATTAAATATGATTTCCTCACATCTTCAGGCTTTGCCTCATGAGAAAAATTTATAGTTTTAGAAACAGCATTATCTGTATATTTTTGAAATGCAGCCTGCATTCTTACATGCCATTCTGGAGATATATCATGTGCTGTCTTAAAAATCCTCTTCCACTTATTAGGAATTTCATTAATATTCTGCAAAGTCCCTTCTTCTGAAATTCTTTTCATCAACTTGTCAGAATAAAAACCTTCCTTTACTGCAATTTCTTTAAAAACTGGATTTACTTCTACCAATTGTTCACCATCTAAAATATTTCTAGTAAATGCCAGAGCAAAAAGTGGTTCAATACCACTTGAACACCCTGCAATAATAGATATGGTACCTGTGGGTGCTATTGTTGTAGTCGATGCATTTCTTAAAGGCTTCTTACCTTCTTTATCGTATATGCTTCCTTTAAAATTTGGGAAAGCCCCTCTTAATTCTGCTAATCTTTTCGATTCCTCTTTAGAAGCTTGATCTATTTTTTTCATAATTTTTTCGCCTAAAGCAATAGCTTCATCAGAATCATAAGCAATTTCTAACTTAAATAACATTTCAGCAAATCCCATAACGCCTAATCCAACTTTTCTATTCCCTTGAACCATCTCTGTTATCTGCTTTAACGGGAATTTACTAGCATCTATAACATTATCTAAAAAATGTATTGCTCTCTTAGTAACTTTTTCTAACTTATCCCAGTCAACTTCCCATTTACCATTAACTTCTTTTAACATATTTAATAAATTTATAGAACCTAAATTACATGCTTCAAATGGTAAAAGAGGCTGTTCCCCACATGGATTGGTACTTTCAATCTCTCCTATATGAGGAGTCGGATTATATTTATTAATTCTATCAATAAAAATAATTCCAGGATCTCCTGTCTCCCATGCTTTATGCACAATCAAATCAAAAATTTTATTAGCATTTTTTCTACCAACAACCTTTTTTGAAACAGGATGAATAATATCATAATCTGAATCATTTTCTAATGCTTCCATAAAAGCATCAGTAATTGCTACAGAAATATTAAAATTTGTCAAACGTTTTGTATTATTCTTTCTTTCCTTAGCTTTAATAAACTCCTCAATATCAGGATGATCAACCCTCAAAATTCCCATATTTGCACCACGCCTTGTACCGCCCTGCTTTATAGCCTCTGTTGCTGCATCAAATACATGCATAAATGAAACAGGACCTGAAGAAATACCTTTTGTACTTCTTACAGTATCATTTTTAGGTCTTATCCTTGAAAAAGAAAAACCTGTTCCACCTCCACTCTTATGAATTAAAGCAGTATTCTTTACTGCTTCAAAAATCCCTTCAATTGAATCATCCACTGGCAAAACAAAACAAGCAGATAATTGTTGTAAATAATTACCAGCATTCATTAAAGTCGGAGAATTTGGCATGAAATCCTTACTAATCATTAAATCAAAAAAATCATCTGAAACTTTTTTTATATCTGCATTTTTATCATATAACTTTTCAACTTCTGCAATATTGTTTGCTACCCTTCTAAACATTGATTCTACATCTTCTATAATTTCACCATTCTCGTTTTTTTTAAAATATCTTTTCTTTAATACTGTCAATGCATTTTCTGAAAAAAAATCTTCATATCTCTTCTTTTCACTCATATCATTATCTCCTCAAAACTTTTAATACTAATTTCTACTAAAAGCTAAAATTCCGAATTTATTAATAATGAACATATTTTATCTTGAACATTATTAACTAATTTTGTTGGAACTGTATAATTATTTGCCATCAAACTAAAAACAATCAAATTACCATTCTTAGTAGTCAAATATCCTGATAAAGTTCTTGCATTAAATATAAAACCTGTCTTTGCATGAACATTATTTTCAGCAACCATATTTTTCATCCTGCTTCTTAAAGTACCATCTTTCCCTGCTATCGGTAAAGAATTATAAAAAATATCAAAATATTTAGTTTTATAATTATCTTCTAAAACTGCCACCAATGCTTTTGGTGATATTAAATTATACCTTGATAATCCAGAACCATCATACATTTGAATACGATGTGGGTCCACTCCTATCGATGGAAAATAAACTTCATTAAAAAACTTCAAAGCATTATCATTCGTGCCAAGCCCTGTATATTTATAACCTAAATATCTAAATACCTGCTCTGCCATTAAATTATGACTTTTCTTTAAAATAATCTCTATAATTTCTGATAATGTTTTTGATTCATATACAAAAATATTCATTAAAGAATCTTTACTATACATTCCTTCATAATCATAAATGACATCCCCACCAAATCCTATTTTACCTTTCTCCAACTGACTCCTAAATATATTCATAAACATCTTATACGGTTCATTAATTGTAATACTTTCTTTAACAGTATCTTCTTTATTCATTTCTCCGAAAATTCTTATATTATTTGTCCCTCTTTCTCTAACAAAAATTACATCATTTCTAAATAAATTTTCTTTTATTTCAATTTTATTATCAATTATATTTATAAAAGAAATATCAGGATAAAATGAATATTTAAAATTATTATTTTCATCAACAAATAGTTTTATATCTACAGTATTATCATTAAAACACAATGGTGAAATTTGTGCAGCATAATAATCTGTTAAAAAATCCCATGCCCAGCCTTTCCCCAGAAAATCATTACCAAAAATATGAAGATCTACAACAATATTTCCATTAATAGAATCTATTCCAAAATCTTTTATATTATTAACCCAATCTTTTAAAACTGATATTTGATCATTATAAAAATGAGGAGAAATAGAAGGGTCTCCTGATGCAAAAATAACTAAATCACCATTAAGAATTTTATTTTTAATATTCCCATTATAACATATGTAAGTTTTGAAAGTAAAATCAGGTCCTAAATATTTCAAAGCAGCTGAAGTCGTTACCAATTTCATATTAGATGCAGGCATAAAAACTTTATCTGAATTATGGGAAAATATAATATCTCCATCTTTTAGCCTTGAAATATATATTCCCCAATTTGCATTATCAAAATTAGCATCTGAGATTAATGAAAATATTTTACCTCTAATATCATTATTATCAAAAAAATCTGTATTTTTATTAACACCAGCACAATTTATCAATAAAAACAACAATAAAATTATCATTAGCATTCTTTTTTTCATTTATTACTCCCTTAATAAACGAATAGCTTCTTCTATACTATCTGCTACTTTAAAAATCATCTCAAGCTGAGTGATATGAAATAAATATCTGATGTTATTATTAATATTTGCAATTACTACCTTTTTATTAGTAACGTTCATATGTTGATATAATTTTAATAATTTACCTAATCCAAGACTATCTATAGACTTTACATGTTCCATATTAAAAATAAAAGCATCTTTGCTATTTTTCTTTATCATCTCAATAAAATCTTCAAAAATATTAATATTATCAAAAACAATATCAAAATTAAAATTGACTATTGCATAGTCATCTTTTTCATCAATCCTAAAATATAAAGACATATGCCCTCCCCTATTATTATTTATTTTTTTCAAATAAAGAATTTACATAATATTCAGGATTAAATAACTGCAAGTCATCTAATTGTTCCCCTATCCCTACTAATAAAATAGGGATATTAAATTTCTTTTTAATACTAATCAAAACTCCGCCATGGCTTGTGCCATCTAATTTCGTGACTATAATTCCAGAAATTGGCACATATTTCGAAAAAGTTTCAACTTGATATATCGAATTTTGACCAATACTACCATCTAAAACAATCCATGTATGATGAGGTATATCATCACTATGCTTTTTCAAAACTCTAACGATTTTTCTCAATTCTTCCATTAAATTAACTTTAGTATGCAATCTTCCAGCCGTATCAATCAATAAAAAATCTGCCCTTTTTGCTACTGCTGTGCTATAACCATCAAAAGCCACTGCAGCAGGATCAGCATTATCATGTTTATGAGCTACAAAATGTGAATCAGTCCTACTTGCCCAAACTTCTAATTGTTCAATAGCAGCAGCTCTAAAGGTATCACATGCAGCTACTACTACCTTCTTATTATTCTGTTTAAAAAAATGTGCTAATTTACCTATAGTAGTCGTTTTACCAGAACCATTAACACCTACAAATAAAATAACTACCGGTTTAGTATTATCTTTTTCTAAAAATTCAATGAATTCATTTTCATTATTATTATAATTATAATTCCCTAATATTTCAAGAATTTTTTCCTGTAATAAGGGAACAACTTCTGAGGGATCTTCTAAATTTTTCTTTTTTATATCTTTTTTGATCTGTTCAATTAATTCACTTGCAACATCATAACTAATATCATTTTCAATCAAAATTTCTTCAAGACTTTCCAATAGTTCATCATCAATTTTTTTAAAACTACTAAATAGCTCATTAATTTGACTTGAAAATCTATCTCTTGTTTTTTTTAAACCACTTACTACTTTTGAATAAACAGATTTTATCATTTAATTGCCCACTCCTTGTTTTTTTAAATTAACAGATACAACCTTTGATACTCCAGGTGTTTCCATTGTAATACCATATAAAACATCTACTGCTTCCATCGTTTTTTTATTATGTGTAATTATAATAAACTGAATATTATTAGAAAACTCTTTCAATAAATTCAAAAATCTTCCAATATTTGCATCATCTAATGGCGCATCTACTTCATCCAGCACACAATAAGGACTTGGTTTAACCAAATAGATTGAAAAAAGCAAGGCAAGAGAAGTCAATGCCTTCTCACCACCTGATAATAAATTTAAATTTTTAACTTTTTTCCCTTTTGGTCGTGCAATAATTTGTATATCCATATCTAAAGGATCATCAGGATTCCGATCCAATACTAAATCGCATTCTCCACCTTGAAATAAAATTTCAAATACTTTCTTAAAATTATCTTTTATAATAGAAAAAGTATTTAAATACTGTTTTTCAGCTGTTTTGTTAATATCATTTATTGTGTTAACTAATAATTCTTTTGCATTTTGTAAATCTTCCCTCTGAGTAAGATAAAAATCTAATCTCTCCTTTTGTTGAGTATATTCTTCCACTGCTTCAAAATTAATATTCCCCATAGAATCCAATTTTGATTGTAACTTTTCTATCTCTGATTTTAATTCATCTATATTCTCATTATTATCAAAGAGAATTTCCTTATCATTCTCTAAAATATTTATCTTATATTTATCAAATATCTTCTCTTTTATAAGATTTAATTCTTGTTTATAATTAAATATTTTATTTTTGGTAATATCTATTAATTCTAAAATATTTTGTTCCTTATTCCTTAATTCCTTATTTTCCTTTTCTATTTCATCTTTCTTATTGTTCAATTTTGTTAATTGATCATCAATTAAATTTCTATTCCTATAGACATCATCTCTATCTTCATTCAACTTTTGTAACTCTTTTTCTTTCTTTTTTATTTCATTGTTCAAAATAGTAATTTGCTCACTATCTACTTCAATTTGTTTTTTCATCTTTTCTCTATTTAAAATTATCTCTTTTTTAGATTTTTGTAAAGACTGCAATTCAAAATTTAAAGTTTTTTCTTTTTCATTAATTTTAAAAACTTCCATTTTTAAAGATTGGTATTCCGAATCTAATTTATTCAACTTTTCAGAATTTTCAGAATTTAATTTAAAAAATTCATTCAACTTTTCAACTATTCCGCTATAATTCTCCTTAAGGGGCGCCAGTTCCTTTTCTTTTAATAAAACCTCATCCTTAATCTTCTTTATCTCTTCTTTGATTTTACTAATTTCATTATATATTTCTTTCAATTCATCTGAATAATTCTTATTATTTACTTCTAAAATTTCTAAATTTCGGCTAATTTCTGATAAACGTCTCTGATTCTTTTCTATTTGCTTTTTATTCTCTTCGAAAATATTTTTTAATTTATCAAATTCTTTTCTAATTTTATTTCTTTTATTTTCTAAATCAGCAAAAACTTTTTCTTTTTCTCCAAGATCCTCTTCAACCTGCTTTATTAATAACTTTCTACCAAACAACAAATGAGAATCTGTTTTTATACTCTTTGACTTACCAAATATCTGTACAACATTATTTCTCAAATCAATTATATTTCTTTTAAAATCAATTATAATAATATTTTCAGATAATTTCGAATAATCTAAATTTGTAATATCTTCAGTCCAGAAACAATTTCCAAAAATTTTTTTAATTATTCTTTCATATTCCATATCATATTCTATCTTATTAATAATTGGAAAAATATTCTCAAAACCTTCTTTTTCTTTAAAATTAACATTTGAAAAAGTATTATTAATAAAAAATCTAATATAGCCTTCCAGATTACTTGAAATATTATTAAAAATCTCATCTCCCATCTGAAAATCGACAATAAACTTAAAATTCAAATAATTCAATATATCTAAAATTATATCTTTAAAATCTTCCTGAGGTTTAATATAATCAAAAATATTATGATACTTTATATTGTAATTTTCTAAAAATTTCTTAAATGATTTTTCATTATTATTATAAATTTGCTGGAACAATTCACTATTATTTAATAATTCTAATTTATCTTTTAATTTCTGAATTTCCCTTGTAATATTCAAAAATTCCTCTTCTATAACAAATTTTTCTTCTTGAACTTCTGTTATCTGTGATTCATATTTTATATTTTCATCTTCTATTTCCTCTAATTTTTGTAAAACTTTATTACGTTCTTTTAAAAATTCTTCTCTTTCATTATTTAATTTCTCAATAGATTTTTCTATTTGTTGTTTTTTAGTTTTCAAAGCTTCTAATTTTTCATTATTAAATGTTACAAATTGATTTTTATTATTAACAAAATTTTCTATATTAGAAATTTCGTTAGCAAGTTTATTTTTTTCTGATTCCAGTTTTTGCTGTTGCTCTTTGTAATTTGTATAACTTTTTTTAAATTCTTTATATTGTTCTTCAAAATCTTCTAATTTTTTTTGCAAATTCACTTTAGAATTGCCAAGTTCTTCAAGACTTTCTTTTCTACTGATAATATCATTTTCTATTTGAGTAATTTTGTCTGAATAACCATTCAATTCATTTTTATTAAATTCTATTCTATTATTTATATTTTTGATTCTTTCATCTAAGATGTGAATTTCCTCTTTCAACTTATTATAAATCCTATTTTTTTCTGATAAATTTTTCTGAATAATTTGGAATTTATTATTCAAATCTATAATTTTCTTAGAAAGCTCTTCTATATTAGAATCATTCACTCTAAATTTTGTATTTATTTCTTCTTTTTCCTTTAAAAAATTTCCCAATTCATTTTCTAAAGGTATTATTTTTTCCAGAATAGATTTAGAAACAACAGAATAATACTTAATTTCTTTTTCTTTTAAAATATTTTTAAATTCAATAAATCTTTGGGCTTTATTCGCCTGCCGTTTAAGAGATCGGACATTTTTTTCTATTTCCGAAATTATATCATCAAGCCTTAAAAGGTCATTTTCATTATTTTTTAATTTTGCTAAAGCCTCTTTTTTCCTTTCCTTATATTTCATTATACCTGCGGCTTCATCAAAAATATTCTTCTTATTCTCTAACTTATTACTAATTATATCTTGTATCATCTGCTGCTCAATAATAGAATAAGCATGAGTTCCAAGACCTGTATCCATAAAAAGATCATTTATATCTTTTAACCTTACTTTTCTCCCATTGATAAAATATTCACTCTCACCTGTTCTATAAAGTCTCCTTTTAATTTCAACTTGTTTATACTCCGATGGTAAAACCCCTTTATTGTTTTCAATCAATATACTAACCTCAGCAATATTTTGTGCTGGTATATTTGTTGTACCATTAAAAATTACATCTTCTGATTTTGAAGAACGCAAAGAGGAATAGCGTTGTTCCCCTAATACCCACTTTATAGCATCAACTATATTAGATTTTCCACAGCCATTAGGACCAATAATACCCGTAATTCCATTATTGAATTTTATAATTGTTTTATTTGCAAAAGATTTAAAACCTATTAACCTTAATTCAGAAAGAAACATTACTTATTATATGATTTTAAAAATGTTAAAAATGCCTTATAAGTCATATATATATCTGCTTTAGATGATACCTCTAAAGGAGCATGCATAGAGAAAAGAGGTACTCCACAATCTATAACATCTGCACCGAGCTTTGCAAAAAAAGAAGCAACAGTTCCACCACCACCTTGATCCACTTTGCCTAATTCCCCCGTTTGCCATATTATACTATTATCATTAAAAAAATTAATCAACTTCCCCATCAATTCAGGAGAAGCATCCACACTATAATACTTCCCTCTTGAACCACCATATTTCATTAAAGTAATTCCATATCCCAATTGTGGAGAATTTAACTTATCCATCACTTCTGGATAATTCGGATCAAGTCCAGCAGATACATCAGCAGATAAAATCGTACTATTATATAAAATTTGATATTTTTTTAATTCTATATTTTTTCCCCCTTGTAGTGATAAAATCAAAGTAATAAAATATTCTAATAAATTAGCCTCTGCTCCTGTATTTCCTGTACTTCCTATTTCTTCTCTATCTAACAATTCAATAAATATGGTATTTTCTGGATGTTCTATATTATTTATAGCTTCAAAAGAAGTCCAGGCAGAAATTCTATCATCCTGTCCATATCCTATTACAAAAGAACTGTCTAATCCAGTATCTTTAGCTTCAAAAGCCGGAACTGCACTAATATCAGCACTTATAAGCTCTTCTTCAACTATATTAAATTTATCATATAAAATTTTTAAAAGATTATATTTTATTTTCTCTTTAATCTTTTTTTCATTATTTTTTTCAGAATCTTCTTTATAAGGAATGCTCCCAAATAAAATATTCATTTTTTCGCCTTCAATAGCATTTGATAACTTTTTATCCATTTGATCTTTTGCAAGATGAATCAAAAGATCAGTTATAACAAAAACAGGATCTTCTTCTTTATTTCCAATTCTGAAATTGACAACTGAACCATCTTTTTTATAAACACACCCAACCAATTCAAGAGGTACAGTTGTCCATTGATATTTCTTTATACCGCCATAATAATGTGTTTTTAATAAACATAAATTATTATCTTCATATAATGCCTGCATCTTTAAATCTATTCTTGGACTATCTATATGAGATACAATCCCTAAAATCCCATTTTCTATATCATTCTTACCAATAATTGCTAAAATCAAAGATTTATTTCTGTTCAATAAAAAAATCTTATCCCCAGCTGATAATCTTTCTTTATCAAAAATATTCGAAAAACCATTCTTTTTTGCAATATTTAATACATATTCTATAAACAATCTCTCCGTCTTTCCATAATTCAAAGCATCAATATATTTTTTTGAAAAATCAAAAACAAGATTGCGTTCCTCAGGCGTAATATGTTCCCATATATTTTTCTTTTTATAAGATAACTCATTGAATTCCATAAAATTAACTCCTTTTTATGTTATTTAATAATAATAATAATTATCTAAATAGTCAATAAAAAATTATCTCTCTCTATAGAAAAATAAGAAGCATAGTAAAACTAACCTCAATTAATATATTAGCTTAATTGAGATATTGCATTAAAAAAAATAAAAAATTGGAATAATTTAAAGATATATGAAATGATTATTGAATAAATAACTTTCTCAATATTTATTTATTATTTGATTATATAAAAAATATAAAAATTATCCAAGATATTTTTATTGAAATAAACTTGATTTTTTTCTTTTGCTATATATATTATTATTAATGATATTAATGATATAATCAGGAGCCAATAAAAGAATTTCTGAAAAACTATGGGAATCAAAAAGAAAATACAGGAAAAAACGTTATATGGGGAGACACCCAGCCAGAAGACAACATTATTGAACCCTATTCACATATCATACAAATATGTAATTATATACGAACACAGTCTATATATAAAAGAGATAGACGCAAATTTTATGGGAGTATAATATGAAAATAATAATTGAGTTTCTTAAAAAGGAAGTTATTTTATTTATATTTCTTTTTCTGCTTGCTATTGTAGCTATTTTATATCCTTACGA
>CAYLKS010000038.1:0-34315 GCA_964384205.1 uncultured bacterium
AAGTGTTATAATACTATCATTAGCTCATCATTTCTTTAAACCATACCTAAGAGATCTGGTATAATTTTTTTAAATTTTGACCTCAGTACTATTGAAAAAACTTCACTTAACAGCGGATAAGAGAGAAATCAAAATTTCCCCAAATTGCTTTCGGCAACTTCGTTTATCCGCAAGACGTTATATGAAAGCCAGGCAGAATCAAAAACAAGATGGGAGTTTTTTACATGAGTAATAATAAATATATGAATGTGAATAAAAAGCTATGGAATGAAAAGACAAAAATACATGTTAACTCTAAATTTTATAATGTAGATAAATTTAAAAATGGTGCGACAACTTTAAAGAATATTGAACTATCTGAATTAGGTGATGTTAAAGGTAAGAGTTTGCTTCATCTTCAATGTCATTTTGGTTTAGATACATTGTCATGGGCTAGATTAGGTGCAAAAGTTACAGGAGTAGATTTTTCTGAAGAAGCAATAAGCTATGCAAGAAGACTCAGTCAAGAGCTTAATATACCTGCTAAATTTATTTGTTCAAATATTTATGATTTACCGGAAGTTATATCAAATAAGTACGATATAGTTTTTACTTCATATGGAGTTTTGTGTTGGCTACCTGATCTTAAAAAATGGGCTAATGTCATATCTAATTTTCTTAGAACAGATGGAATATTTTACATAGTAGAAGGACATCCCATTAATAACATTTTTGATAATGAAAGAGATACAAATGAGTTAAAAGCAAGATATAGCTATTTTCATTCAAATGATCCAATGAAATGGGAGTCAGAAGGGACTTATGCAGATAGAAATGCATCAATAACAAATCCATCTTTTGAATGGACACATTCTATGAGTGATATTATAAACTCACTAATATCTGCAGGTCTTACATTAGAATTTATACATGAATTTCCTTATTGTAGTTATGATCATTATTCATTTATGGAAAAAGATGATAAGGGGTGGTGGCATTTAAAGAACATAGATGCAGAGATTCCACTAACATTTTCATTGCGTGCTAAAAAAGTGTAGCTTGGCCATCATATAACAACAGGTTTATGGTTCCGCTATTGCTTCGCTCAAATTCAAGTACCTAAGATAAGAGCTATCTAAGGTTCATGAATTTCTTCACCCCTCAGAACATTGTTCAATAATCAATTTATTCATTGGTTCACCTTCTTGAAATAATTTTTAAAGAGAAACTACACAAAAGCCTCTCTTTATTCAAGGGGCTGGCACAATTATATATACTGCCATATTAACTTCATTTATTAATACTCAAATATTATCTCTTAAAAAAGATTGAAAAAATTACATAATTATTAAATTAATACCCTCAAAATTAGTAACTATAAATTATTATCAAAAAAAATACAGCTTTCTTCAATATCTTTTAGAATATTTTATTACTGCTTTTATTGATTGAATCATACTCACAGGATTAGCAATATTCATTCCTGCAATATCAAATGCTGTTCCATGATCAGGAGAAGTTCTAATATAAGGTAATCCTAAGGTAAGTGAAATTGTTTTATAAAAATCAATAGATTTTGTGCCTATATGCCCCTGATCATGATATAAGCTTAAAATTGAACTATAATGTCCTTTTTTACCATTATAAAAAACAAAATCAGCAGGGACAGGGCCTATAACATTTATTCCCTCTTGCTGAGCTTTTTTTATTGCAGGGATTATTATTTCTTTTTCCTCAGTTCCAATCAAACCATTATCTCCACAATGTGGATTGAGTCCAGCAACAGCTATTGGTTTATTTGATTTAAAAAGAGTAGTACTATAAAAACTCATCTTTCTAAGATAATGAATTATTTTTTCTTCTATTATATTTTTACTTACATCTTTCAAAGGAATATGGCGTGTCAAAAAAAATACCCTAAGCTTTGATAATTCAAATACTGTAAACACTTCTTCTTTTGTATTTGTCAAAAATTTTAATATTTCTGTATGACCAATAAAATTTATTTTTGCCATAGATAATGTAATTTTATTGATTGGAGCAGTAACAAGAGCATCACATTTCCCCTCTAAAATTAACGAATTTGCTATTTCTATAGCTTCAAATGATAGCTTTCCAGATATCTGGTTTAATGAACCTATATCACTTATAGGATAATCTCCAATGTCTATAATATTAACCTTACTTTCTAAATTTAAATTTTTTTGATTTAATACATTAAATTCAAAAGAACAATTATTACTTTTCCAATAATATTCAATTATATTTAATGGACCAACTATAAAAAATTCTAAATTAGAAAATTTTGGCAATAAATTATTAATAGCTTTTATTGTAATCTCAGGGCCAATTCCTGCGGGATCACCAACAGAAATAGCAATTTTTGTCATTTACTTTATTTTTTCTAATATCGTTTTAGCAACCTTATCAGGAGTAAAGCCAAATTCTTCAGCTAATTTATTAGCAGGTGCTGATTGCCCGAAATGTTCTATTCCGATAAAATGATATTCCCGTTCCAATACCCTATACCATCCCATATTCACGCCAGCTTCTATAACAAATATTTCCGAATTCTTTGGCATCAAAAAATCTTTATATTCCCTTGGTTGCATATAAAATAACTTAAGGGATGGAACTGAAACAACTCTTACAGACAGATTATCTACTTCTAAAATTTTCTTAGTATTCAATGCTAAAGACACTTCTGAACCAGTGGCAAAAATTGTTATATCTATTTTATCAGGATTTTGAGCTTCAGAAATTATATAAGCTCCTTTTTTAATAACATCATAATCAAAAATATTAATATCCGGCTGTTCCAGATTTTGCCGTGTTAATATTAAAACTGAAGGTGTGTTGCTATTATTTTCTATTATATATTTCCAGGAAGAAACTGTTTCCAATTCATTAGCAGGGCGGAAATCCATAATGTTTGGAATACTACGAATATTAGAAATATGTTCTATTGGCTGATGAGTTGGTCCATCTTCTCCCACATAAAAACTATCATGAGTAAAAATATAAATAACTCTTTGTTTCATTAATGCTGATAATCTAATAGATGGTTTAAGATAATCAAAAAATACCAAAAAAGTAGACACAAATGGAATAAAATTACTATAAAGTGCTATGCCATTAGCAATTGCCGCCATACTATGTTCCCTAATTCCAAAATGAATATTTTGTCCAGAAAAATCATCTGCACTAATAGAAGAACTATTTTTCAAATATGTTTTATTAGAAGAAGCTAAATCAGCAGAACCACCCACTAAGTTCGGTAATTTTTTTGCTATTATTTGCAAAAACTTACCTGAAGAAGATCTTGTTGCAACCTTCGAAGAAGTATCAATTTTACTGAATATTTCATTCCAATCTTCATCTCCCAATTTAAAATCAGTAAATTGAATATATTTTTTATATAAATCAGGATATTGTTCTTTCCATTGTAAAAAGATCTCTTGCCATTTTTTGTATTTTTCATTTTTTTTACGCCTTATTTCTGAAAAAATTTCATAAACTTTTTGTGGGATATAAAATTCTTTATCTAAAGGCCATCCTAAATTTTTCTTTAGATTTTGTAATTCTTCCGCGCCTAAAGGAGCGCCGTGGCATGAAGGAGAATCAACCTTTGTTGGAGCACCATATCCGATGTGTGTTTTTGCAATTATTAAAGATGGTTTACTTTTCTCCTCCTGCGCATTTATAATTGCTGATTTAATTTCTTCATAATTATAACCATCCACAGATTGCACATGCCAGCCTAAAGCCTTAAATTTACTACTTACATCTTCAGTAAATGTAATATCCGTATTCCCATCAATAGAAATATCATTATCATCATAAATATAAATAATATTCCCTAATTTTAAATGACCGGCAATAGATGCAGCCTCTGTAGAAATGCCTTCCATAATATCACCATCACCAACAATTCCATAAATATAATTATTACCAAATGGTTTTATATCCTCTCCATTGAACAATGATGACATCTTTTTAGAAGCAATCGCCATTCCAACTCCATTAGCGAACCCCTGACCTAATGGACCTGTAGTTGTATCAACTCCTTCTGTTATGCCATATTCCGGATGGCCAGGAGTTTTACTATTAAGTTGTCTAAAATTTTTTATATCTTCTAAAGAAAGATTAAATCCCGTTAAATGTAATAAAGAATATAAAAGCATAGAACCATGACCAGCCGATAGAATAAACCTATCCCTATCAACCCAATTGGGATTCTCTGGAGAATTTTTTATAAAAAATGACCACATAATAAAAGCAACATCAGCAATACCCAATACTATGCCTGGATGGCCTGATTTAGCTTTTTCTATAGCTTCTGCAGATATAATCCTTATAGTATCTGCGCATTTTTTTATATCCTCATCTGAAATTTTTAAATTAACTAACAATTTTTATCTCCTTTTTAAATGGCTTCACTTTTAACGAACTTCTCTTCAATTTATTACTACCATTTAAAAATTCATTTTAATTAGAAACTGAAATAATGTCAATCTTTTTTTGTTTAAAATTACAAGTTTTATTCTAAAAAACGAATAAAATCCATATATTTATATTTTAAATTGGCAATAATATGTAGTAATAATACATCTTTTAAGTTTTTTCTATCTCTATCTCAGACTATTAACAATTATTATTTTTAAATCTAAACTTTATACCCCCCTAATATAAACTGAATAATATACTAAATTTTCTATACATTAAAAATTTAAATTATTTCATTAAACAATAACAATAAAAAATATGTTAAAACCTATTTTAAATAAGAATATTATTGAATTCATAAAAAAAAATATTTAATTATATAAAAAACGGAGGTAGTTTATGAAAAAGTTAATTTATCTTTTATTCATCTTATTGTTATCGGCTATGGCTTATGCCGAACAATTTAACTGGCCCTTCTTAGACACAAAAGCAACAGGTGCATATGATTTTATCAAGGCGCATCCGAAATATGATGGCAGAGGAGTGCTTATATTCATTGTTGATTGTGGAGTAGATCCAGCTGTTCCTGGTTTATTAGAAACATCCACCGGAAAAACAAAAGTTATTGATATAAAAGATTTTTCTAATCAATTAGTTTTTTCATTACAAAAAGCAGAAATGTCAGAACTAAATGGAGAAAAAGTCTTAAAATCAGGAGATATTTATATTAGTGGCTATGATAAATTATCAATAGTACCTATTGATAGTACATACTATATTGCAAGTTTCTCAGAATCAAAATTTAAAAATTCTGTTGTTAAGGATATTAACAACAATGGGAAAACAAATGATACTTTTAATTTTGTAGTTTTTAAAACTAAACTATCAGAAGAAGTAATAAACACCTTCAAAGGATTAGTAAAAATAAAACCAGAAGACGAAATATGGGTTTATTATGTAGATGAAGATTGTGATGGCAATATTGATGATGAAAAGATGAAACTCGATTATAAATACAATTTTGATACTTTCAATTTTTATAAAGGCGAAAAAGAAAAGAAACCTCTTTTAACAATGTCCGCCTATGTTGATAATAACAAATTTGTCATAAGTACAGGAGATGGTGCGCATGGAAGTCATTGCGCAGGAATTGCTGCAGGATATAAAATTTACGGTAACGATGGAAATAACGGCATAGCTCCTGGTGCATATGTTGCGTCCTTAAAAATTGGTAGTAACATATTATCAGGAGGAGCAACAACTACTGCTGCAATGAAAAGAGCTTATGAATATGGAATTAAATTCATGAAAGAAGCAGGATTTAAATATGCAGTTTTTTCAATGAGTTATGGTATCGGTAATGAAGAACCCGGCAGAACCGATTTAGAAAAATTTTTCAATAAATTTGCCAAAGAACATCCAGAAGCAGTAATCGTAACTTCAAACGGGAATGAAGGTCCGGGGATAAACTCCACCGGGAATCCTGCTGGTGCTGAAGTAGAAATATCTGTAGGCGCCATGATTCCTGTAGCTACATTGCATGACTTATATGGTTCTCCAAGAACAAAAAATTGGATTACACATTTTAGTTCAAGAGGCGGGGAATCCCCTAAACCAGATGTAGTTGCCCCCGCTGGAGCATCATCAACAGTCCCAAATTACCTTAATAGGGATGTAATGTGGGGAACATCAATGGCATGCCCGGAAGTTGCAGGTGCTTGTGCTGTTTTATTATCTGCTGCTCTTTCAGAAAGTTTAGAAGTAAATCATTTCATGGTAAAAAAAGCAATATCCTATACTGCTGTGCCTTTAACTGGTTATACTCATGTTGATTATGGCAATGGGCTTGTTAATATTCCTCAAGCTTATAAATACTTAAAAATCCTTGCGCAAAGACAAGAAAACAAAAAAATCTTATATTATAAAATTGCAGGAGAAAACACTTTTTACGATAATGGAAATGGTCCTGCTGTTTTCTGGAGAGCCAATGGATATTTTCCATCAAGTGATGAAAAACATTATGTATCAGTAACACCTGTGTTTCCAAAAGATTTATCAGAAGTTGAAAAACAAAATTTTTATCGAGCTTTTAAATTAAAATCAAATGCACCATGGGTAAAAACAGATAGAGGCAGCATCTATATTCGAGGAAACAATAGCGCACGTATTGGAATTTATATTGATAAAGCAATGTTAAAATCTCCGGGACTCTATTCTGCAAAAATTTTTGCATATCCTCAAAACGAGAAAGGTTCACAATATCCTGATTTTGATATTCAAGTTACAGTTGTCGTTCCTTATTCAGTAAATGAAAAAAATAATTATACAATAAGTTTGAAAAATCAAAGTTTGAATACAGGTGATATAAAAAGAGTCTTTGTAGGAGTACCTCCTCAGGCAAGTGCAATGAATATTTCTATGTCTCCTGTAAATGATAAATGGTATAATATGGTATTATACTTATTTTCTCCTGATGGAAACAATCCGCACACAATTTATTCTGTAAATAATAATAACAAAAAAGAAGTCAGCATTCATATTCCCGAAGAAGATCTGTTCAAAGGAACATGGGAACTTATTCCATATTGTTACTACCAATCAAAAAAAACATCATATTATAATTTAAATGTGAAATTTTATAGTGTTTCTTCTGAACCTGATACTATTACAAATATAGAAATTCCTGATGATGGGTTTGGCAAAGGAACTTTTAAAATTATTAACAATTACAATAAACCTGTATATTTCAATGCAACTGGAAATATAGCAGGTTATTATAAATTAGACAATTACAATAAAAAAAATGTTAATACTTTTAAAGAAACTATTTCTATACCTTCTGATGTGAATTTAGTTGTTTTAAAAATAGATATGCCGAAAAAAGAATACAATAAAGTTACTGACCTGGCAGTAAATATTTTAGACAATTCTGGCAAAGCTGTAGTATCTGATGGTATGTCTCGAAAATACCATACAATATATTTTGAACCACCGGCTTCTGGAAAATATACATTAGAGATGGTACCTGCTTTTGTATCAAATCAAATAAAAGCTAAAAACTGGAACTTCAAAATTACCACATACTTTTATTACAAAGATGCGGTACCTATTTCTGTAAAATTGAATAAAAAAGTTCTATATCCCGGTATATGGCAAAAAGGAAATTTTGAATTAAAAGGCAGACTACCTTATTGCCCTGATGGTTATAACACTTTCGGTAATATAATATTAAAAGATAATAAAAATAATTTAATCAAAAAAATACCAATTACTTTATAATTTTATAATTTTCTTATAATTTTCCAGGCTCTCTTTGGTAGAATATGCCAAAGAGAGCTTTTTATCATATTTTTTTTAAACTATCCCTCACAAATCAAATATTTTAGCTTAAAATATTTCTCAAAAAGTAGATATAAGTTATTAAATATTTTTAATTATTTTTTCTATATACAAAAAATCAAAACACTTTCTTGTTTCTTATATAAAACATAAAAAAACGATAAACTATTTTTTATTTATTCTAATAAAAGTTATTTTAAATAATAAAAAAATTTAAAAAAATAGCTTGACTTTGTTAGATATAGTATATATAATATATTAAGGTTATAAAAAACATAAGAAAGGAGAAGGATTGTATTTTATTGATTTAAAAAATAAAATACCGTCTCAAGATGAAATTCAAAACATATTGAATGATATATATTTACAAAAAGGACTACCACAAACTATCGAAGCGTTGGAAAAAATCGAATTGGAACTCGGTTATCTAAAAGAAGAAATGTTCGGTATGAAAGATGAGTTTATCTTTTTTGATAAAGAATTTAATTTGAATTTTCGTTTACAAATTAACTACGTAAGAAATAACTATAAGCCTGTGCCTCTCTCACCTAATTTGCATTGTCCAATATGTTATGAAAATATCGGCACAAAGGGGAAAGAATATTTACGAGTTTTTAAATTTTTATTAAATAATAGAGAAGTATTTATTCAACTTACTCCTTTTCCTCTTTTCAGGCATCATTATGTATTGATTGAAATGGAAAAAAATCCAATGAGAATGGATAAAAATAGTATTATTGATTTAATAGAATTTTTAAACAAAACAGATGAGAGTTTTGTATGTTGTTCAAATAGTGATGTCGAATGGGCTGGAGCATCTATATTGAAACATCATCATTATCAAATATTTAAAGATCTTGATTTACCGGTTTTTCATGCAAAATTTCTATTGCAAAATGAATATAATGACTTCAAAATCGAAATATTGAACTATCCAATTGCTGTAGTAAAAATTATATCTCCCATAAAGGAAAGAATAATTAACATTGGCGGGGAAATCATAGAAAAATGGAAAAATATTTTCCCCGGGCAAAATACATGTAATTTAATTCTAAAAAAACTCAGTAATAATTATCAATGCTACATTTTTTTAAGAAATCCAAATTATAGAACATCAACAAAATGGCAACAATTCAAATCAGAGGGTGTTGGAATAATAGAAGTTAGTGGTGAAATAATTTTGCCTGTGCCCGATTCTGAAGAAAAAAAGAATTTTATTAAAAACAATGGATTAGAAATTATAAAAGGAATTATATCATCTAATAGCCCTTTTGAAAAAAACGAATATAAACAAATTTATCATGATTTAATAGGCTTTAAAACAGGAGAAAAAAATGATTATTAGCCAATTAAATAAAGAAATAATTCTTAATAACAATATTTTAAAAAAATATAATAACCTCATAGATAAAATTAATCTTTTTTTCAAATCTAATGACGATATACATTTTTTTTATGCTCCGGGTAGAGTAAATATGATAGGTGAACATACAGATTACAATATGGGGGCTGTTCTTCCATTTGCAACAAATAAAGAAATCTTAATAATTGCAAAAAAAAATAGCAGAAAAAACTTTCTTATAAAGAATATTAACCCTGCTTATCCGGATATTGTATTTGATTTAAATATTTCAATAGATCATAAAAATTTCACTTCCTGGGATAGATATTTTTATGCTGGTATTTACGGAATAGAAAAATATGCTAAAGAACATGAATTAAGTTTAAAATATGGTTTTTCCGGGCTTGTAGCAGCTACTTTGCCAGAAGCAGCAGGGCTATCAAGTTCCTCCGCATTAGTAGTTTTATCTGCACTTACCTATTCAAAATTAAACAACTTAGATATAAATAAAAATGAATTAGTAAAAATATGTGCTGAAGCAGAAAAAGATAT
The DNA here is from genome assembly GCA_964384205.1 of uncultured bacterium. Lineage (GTDB taxonomy): Bacteria > JAGOEH01 > JAGOEH01 > JAGOEH01 > CAYLKS01 > CAYLKS01. The sequence continues at coordinate 9,659 of CAYLKS010000038.1, forward strand.
TATCGGAACAGCTGGCGGTTATATGGATCAAACTACATCTCTTTTAGGGAAATATGGACATTTTTTAAAAATAGAATTTAATCCTTTTGATATAGAACCTATTCCTTTTGATCCAAGTTATAAAGTTATTGTTATTAATTCTAAAATAAAAGCACAAAAGGGAGATAGCGCTAAAGAAGAGTTCAATCGCCGTGTCTTTGAATGTAAACTTAGCATGCTGTTTTTTAATAAATATTTGAATAAAAATAATATAAAAATGAAATTTAATTTTATAGGAGATATAAAAGAACACAAGTTCCCATCTAATATAAATATAGATAACTTAATAAATGATTTTCTATCTTCATTAAATGATGGTTATTTTTATAATGAATTAATCCAAATTTTCAATAAATCTCAAATACAGGAACTTTTTGAAAAAACTAATCTTCCACCAAGAGATAACATATTATATAAACCCAAAAATAGATTTTTACATGTATATTATGAAATAAATCGCGTATATGAGGCAAAAAAAGCATTAACCAATGGCGATTATAAACTTATGGGTGATCTTATGAATAACTCACATTACAGCATGGATAAATACTATGAAATATCCACGCCTGAATTAAATAAAATTACTGATATAGCCAGAAAAAAAGGAGCATTGGGTTCAAGATTAACAGGAGCAGGTTTCGGCGGAAGTGTAATCGCATTAGCGGAAAACAAAAATATTGAAAATATAATAGATGGCATTAACCAGGAATATTTTAATAATAATAATAACGATGCAATATATATAACATACCCTGAAAATGGTGCAAATGAAATATTTTTTTAAAGTCCTTGCTTTTTTATGAGTTTGTAGTTAATTTTTTTAAAAAACAAACTCATAAAAGGAGATATTATGAAAAAAATATTCTATCTTATGCTTATTCTACAAATAGGGACAACTGCTTTATTTTCAGATATGAACACAAAAGGAACCTCTTCTATATTTAAATTTAACAATATATATAACCCTTATTCAAAATTAAAAAAAATAACCAATATTATTATAGACTCATCTACAAATAATTCTTTTCTTATAAATGAGTTTATCCCGGGACAAAAAAATTTAATTTTTCTTTTCAAAAATGGTAATTTATATAAACTTATATCAGAACATACTTCAGGGCAAATAACTACCATTGCTGATTCTGCGATTGCTCGTGCCCCTCAATGGTGTAGAGCAAGACTTAAGCTGAATTTTTCTATGATGGATTCCATAACGCAGGGGAAATGGGCAAATATAATAATAAATTGTGAACCTCGTTATAGAGATGAGGTTTCATTTTGTGTTGGATATTTATCCCAAGAATACTTAAATTCAAAATTTGGTAATCCAGATCTCATCATAGATAATGCCAAATTCATTTACGAAAATGATAAATACCTTGATTATGTTAGAGTGGTCGATTATGGAGACCCGAATTTTGACAATGACTACTATTCCACTGTTATTTATAAAACAGCTTTAGGCCCAGACACAAATGAAGTGGAAGTTCCTAAAAATATTTATTACTGGTATATTGTATATCCTGAAGTTACAGATGAAATTGCTGCATATATAAAGCCAGATATGAGCGAAGATAATTGGTCACATAGTAACAATATTACAGATAAAGAACATGGTGAATTCTGGCGAGAATTTTTATTTTATAAACAAGATAGAGGTTATGTAAACTTAAAAGATGTCCTAAAAGATTGTAAAGTAGTTTGGGATAAAACAACTGGTGAAATAGGAACGTTTGACAATTATGCTATTGCCAAAATTGATAAATGGACATCCAGTATACTTGAATTCAATTCTGACTATGAAAGACCCCACCAGCCTGTCCGTATTTATAAAAAGCACAAAGGTCGTTGTGGCGAGCATTCAGATTTTAGAAATGCAGCTGCAAGAACTGCTTTGATTCCGTGCCTCAGTGTTGCAACATATTCTACAGATCATGTATGGAATGAATTTTGGGATAATAACGAATGGATACATTGGGATGGCGGTAACATCAACAATCCTTACATGTATGAAGATGGATGGGGGAAAATATTAGGCTCTGTATTTCAAATCAGAAGTGATGGAACACCTACTTCTGTTAGTAATAAATATTCTCATACCAAAGGTAAAATCAAAATTTTTGTAGTAGATAAAAACAATAAACCTGTCGATGGTGCAAATGTAATTTTATATATAAAAGATGGTTCTTATAAAATGTTTGATAACTATGGTATAACAGATAACAATGGCATGATCGAATTTATAGTTGGCATCCAAAGGGCTTACTTTGCTAAAGCAATAACTCCAATAGGAAATTATCCATCTAATGATGATTATAAATTTATTGCGAGCTCATTAATGCCAAATCAAACTGTTATTTGCACATTAGCTGTAAATTCTTCTGTAAACGATACTCCCAGAAATGAACTTTACTCTACTACATCTTCTTCAAATAGCGGTTCTTATTTCGTTCAAATAAATTGTGAAAGCCCTTATTATCTTAAATATGGAATAGATTTTCTGAATGATTTAGGTAGGAATATAGGCCAATATGTAATGAGATTTAACAAAGACTCTATAAAATCTAATATTAACATTTTTATTACAGATAAAGAAAATTATGAAAATTTCTTGAATGGAAAAGAGTTTAAAGTATACAGTAAGATAGAAAAGGCTTCTAAAACTACCCTTGGTTTTGAAATTCCTGACACAACAAAAGAATGGTATGTTATAATAAATAATCCCAATATAGCAAACTATCAATATATAAATGGAGATATTAATTTATATTCTGTAAAATCTGATAGTATCAAAAAGATTGAAATTCTGACAGCATACCCGAATCCTTTTAAAAAAAGTATAACTTTTTCTGTTAAAAATCCTCTAAAGAAAAAAGCTAACATCTCAATATATGATATTACAGGAAGGCATATTAAAACAGTGTATAATAACACATTATACGCTGGGAAATTCAATTATACATGGGAGGGATGTGATGATGACAATAAAAGAGTATCGAGTGGAATTTATATTATAGTATTTAAAGCAGGAAATAATGCTGTGGCTAAAAAAATCACCTTTCTAAAGTAATAGGAGGATTTCATGGAATTAGTCTTGTTAGATTGGCTAATTATTGTTGGTTTTTTCATCTTAATTTTAAGTGTAGGATTATATGCTTCTAAACAGGGTAGTAAAAGTTCTACAGAATATTTTTTATCTGGACGGAAGATGCCATGGTGGCTTTTAGGTGTTTCTATGGTGGCGACAACATTTTCTACTGATACTCCAAATTTAGTTACCGACTTAGTTAGAAATTATGGAGTTTCTGGCAACTGGCTATGGTGGGCATTTCTATTAACAGGTATGCTTACAGTGTTCGTTTATGCAAAATTATGGAGACGTTCGAATGTTTTAACTGATATTGAGTTTTATGAGATCCGATATAGTGGAAAATCTGCTGCATTTTTACGTGGTTTTAGAGCAATATATCTTGGATTCTTTTTCAATATTATGATAATGGCTACTGTCTCGCTTGCGGCAATAAAAATCGGAGGCATATTGTTACATTATTCCCCTCAAAAAACAATTATCATAGCAATGATAATAACTGTGCTATATGCTGGGTTTGGAGGCTTACGTTCAGTGCTTTTGACTGATTTTATATTATTTAGTTTTGCAATGTTTGGCGCTATAATAGCAGCAGTAGTAGCATGCAGCCTGCCAGAAGTAGGCGGATTATCCGGACTTTTTTCTCATCCTGTAGTAACTACTAAATTAAATTTATTGCCATCATTAAGCGATACTGATAAATTACTAACCCTAATAATAATTCCGATTGCTGTTCAATGGTGGAGTGTGTGGTATCCTGGAGCAGAACCAGGCGGGGGTGGTTATCTTGTTCAAAGAATGCTATCAGCAAAAGATGAAAAAAATGCTATGGGGGCAACATTATTTTTTAATATAGCCCACTATGCATTAAGACCCTGGCCATGGATATTGGTAGCTTTAGCTTCTATTGTTGTTTTCCCGGATCTTGCTGCTCTTCAAGCTAAATTCCCACATATTGATCCTTCTATAATAAAAAATGATATTGCTTATCCGGCAATGTTAATATTTCTACCTCACGGCATTATGGGTATTGTGGTAGCTTCATTAATTGCTGCATACATGTCAACAATGGCTTCTCACTTAAATTGGGGCTCTTCATACCTGACATTTGATTTCTATAAAAGATTTATTAAGCCAGATGCTACTGAAAAAGAATTAGTGCTAATTGGTAGAATATCAACTCTAATTTTAATGATATTAGCAGGACTTGTAGCATTAGTATTACAAAATGCTCTTCAGGCATTTAGAATATTGCTACAAATAGGTGCTGGTACTGGATTGATTTTTATTCTAAGGTGGTTCTGGTGGAGAGTTAATGCATGGAGTGAAATTGCTGGTATGGTTTTTTCGTTCATTATTGCTGTATATTTTGAAATAATTCATCAAAAATTAGGATTACCTCCTGTATCTCCTAACTTGAGATTAGTATTAGGTGCCTCCATTACAACTATTGGATGGATATTAGTAACATTACTAACAAAACCTACAGATTTAAAACAATTAATAAAATTTTATAATTTAGTAAGACCTGGTGGCAAAGGCTGGGATTATATTATAAATAAATCAAAAGAAACTGATATGCCGATAACTCAAACAGCAAAACCCGGTGATTTACCTCTGGGGATTTTACTAATGATAGTAGGAAGTATAGCTGTATATAGTACTATCTTTGCAGCCGGATATTATTTATACACTAAATTTATACCTGCTATTATTTATACTATTTTAGCAATATTCTCTGGCATTTTTCTTATCAAAAATTGGACAAAAATTGAAATGAAATAAAAAAAAGGGGATCCCACAAATCCCCTTTTTTAATATTATAAATATTAAGTATTATAAAATTACTATAAACCTGCCTTAACCAAATCATGTATTCTCAAAATACCAACGTTTTCAAAATTATCATTAACAACTGGTAAAACAGGTATCTGAGAAGGTCTATTTTCAATTAAATCTATAGCTTTAATTGCAAGATCATTTTCATATATAACTACTGGTTTTTTTGTCATAATATCATTAGCGACAAAATTAAAAAATTTATCTTTTTTAATCAAAGCTCTTCTAATATCTCCATCCGTAATAATACCTAACAATTTATTATCTTTATCAACTATATTAACAGCTCCCATTTGTTTCTTCGTTACTTCATAGATAACCTCTTCCATAGAAGAATCCGGTGGTAACTGCGGATTTTCATCTCCGGAATGCATTATGTCTTTAACCCTCAAATAATAAGCTTTACCTATAGCTCCTCCTGGATGAAACCGAGCAAAATCTTCCAACTTAATCCCCTGCAATTTGATTAAACATGCTGCAAAAGCATCACCAATTGCTAAAGTAAGCGTTGTACTTGTAGTTGGCGCTATGCCTAAAGGGGGGGCCTCTTTTTTTATATTAAAATTAATTACTACCTCAGAAATAGAAGCAATTTTTGAATCCTGATTTCCCACAATAGATATAATTTTTATGCCTTTTTTAATTATAAATTTCAATAATGTAAAAAGTTCTTCTGTTTCACCACTTTTAGAAATAACAACTATAATATCTTCATTCCCTATTATACCCATATCTCCGTGAAGAGCTTCTATAGGGTGTATAAAAATTGATGTCTTCCCTATAGAATTAAATGTTGCTACTATTTTTTGAGCAATAATACCTGACTTGCCTATACCTGAAAATAAAATTTTTCCTTTACATTCATGTAAAAGCTTAACTGCTCGTAAAAAATTAAAATTAAAATCATTATTAACAAAACTTATTATGGCATTCGCTTCTTCCAATAATGTCTCTTTTGCAATCTTTTCCAGTTCATTATTTGTTATCATGGCTTTCCTTTAAATTTTTATTCAAATCCTGCATTTCTTTTAGATATTTATCAATATTTTTAATTTTATTTTGCCCATGAAAAACTGCACCATCTTTTATAATAATCAATTTTGTTACAACATCGCCTACCACTACTGATGAACTTTCCAAAATAACCTGTTTTTCGGATTCAATTTTTCCTTTAATTTTACCAGCTACAGTAACTGTCTCAGCCACTATGTCGCCATAAACAATCCCTTCACTACCAATAACAACACTCCCTTTTGTTAATATTTTACCTTGAAATTTGCCGTCTAATCTTAAATTGCCTTCCGACTTAACAATCCCTTCTATAAATGAATCTTTACTAATAATTGTAAGTGTTTTAGCTTGTTTTTCTGTACTTTCTTTTCCCATCTTAATTATACTCCTTTAATTCAAATATTCCAAAGGATTAACAAACTTTCCATTAACTGACAAACCAAAATGCAAATGCGGAGCAGAACTTTTCCCACTATTACCGGATTTTCCAATAACCTGTCCTTTAAAAACTTGAGCTCCTTTATCAAAAAAAATTGTATCAGCATGCCCATATATTGTATAAACATTATTTGTATGTCCAACAATTACTGTTTTACCCAATAAAGAATCTACATAACGTTTGAGAATAACTCCATTTTCCGCACTTCTAATCGGTGTCCCAATAGGAACTGGAATATCTATACCATAATGATTATTCGAAGGATCAAATTCCTGGGAAACAATACCCCGTATAGGCCATATAAATACCAACGTATCCCCCTCTTCTTTATCAATAAGATACTTAATTGATGAATCTCCTTTAATTACATATGAATAAAATGATGTATCAGTGGGGAGCTGATAATTTCTCAATAAATCATTCGTAGTGTCAATACCTAATAAAAATTGCACCTTCTTTTTGAAAGCCTTTAATTCCTCTAATTCATCTTTAAATTTCAATAGCTTAGAATTCTGAACTAAAAGTTCATTATTTTTAAATCTTAAAATGTTATTCTCTTTTATAACAAAAATTGAATAAATATTAAAAACAATAGACAATAATGAAATCACAATAAAAAAAGTAACCGTATATAAAATAAAACGCAATGTTTTTAAACTTAATAAAAATTGTTTTTCCTTTGCAGATTCTTCTTCTAAAATAATAATCCTATAATGTTTATTTTCTTTTTTCATTTTATCTCTTCCGATGTTATTAAAGAAATCAACCTATTTAAATCATCTAATGACAAATATTCAATAATAATTTTACCTTTATTCGAATCTCCCTGTATACTTACTTTAGTTCTTAAATAATGAATAAGATTTTCCTGTAAATTTTCTAAAAACGGATCCGATACTTTCTCACTTTTATCTACTTTAATACTCTTTTTATCTTTTACTTTCTGAACTTCTGCTTCTAATGCTCTAACAGATAATTTCTCATTTACAATTTTATATGCCAATCTCATCTGCTCAGCTGGATTTTCAATACCCAATAAAATTTTAGCATGCCCTGTTGAAATTTGCTCCGTTTCTATCATATTCTGAATTTTTTCAGGCAAATTTAATAAACGCAATAAATTTGTTACTGTAGCTCTATTTTTACCAACTTTTTTAGCAACTTCTTCATGCGATAAGCCAAATTCTTTATTCAATCTTTTATATGCCTTTGCTTCTTCAATCGGATTTAAATTTTCCCTTTGAATATTCTCAATCAAAGCAAATTCAAGTAAATCTTCATCACTATCAATATTAGTTATAATAGCAGGAATATATCTAATACCGGCTAATTTACTGGCTTCTAAACGTCTCTCACCCGCAACAAGTTCAAACCCCGACTCTTTCTTTCTTACTAAAATAGGTTGAAGAACTCCCTTTTCTTTTATAGAATCAGCCAATTCTTGCAAAGCCTCTTTATCAAATTCCTCGCGAGGTTGATAAGGATTTTTCTTAATTTCATTAACATTAATTTGTAAAATCTTAGACTCGTCTAAATTATCTAAATTATCATTAGATGATCCAATTTGATTAATTGGACTACCAGGAAATAAAGAATCCAATCCTCTACCTAATCTACTTTTTTTAGCCATTTAAAATAATTTCCTTTGCTAAATTTAAATAATTTTGCGCTCCTTTTGAACTCAAATCGTATAAAATAATTGGTTTACCATGACTTGGTGCCTCCGCCAGCCTAATATTACGGTGAATAATAGTTTTATAAACTTTATCCGGAAAATATCTTGTTATTTCATCCACTACTAATTGAGAAATTTTGAGTCTAGTGTCAAACATAGTAAGCAAAATACCTTCTACCTTCAATTTATTATTAAAATTTTTCTTAATAAGTTCTATCGTCCTTAATAACTGCCCAAGCCCTTCTAATGCATAATATTCACATTGAATTGGAATAATAACAGAATCTGCAGCTGTTAATGCATTTATTGTAATAAGACTCAAAGATGGTGGGCAATCAATAAAAATATAATCATAAGTATTCCTTATTTTATCAATCAATTGCTTAAGTCTAAATTCTCTTTTTTCTTCACCAACTAACTCTACTTCAATAGCAGTTAAATCAATATTAGATGGTACTAAAAATAAATTCTTCACATCAGTATCAATGAGTATCTTATCTATTTCAATATCATCAATAATTGCATCATATATTGTTAACTCCAAATTCTTGTAATCAACACCTAAACCAGACGTTGTATTTGCCTGCGGATCAAAATCTATTATTAAAACTTTTTTATTACTTATCGCTAAAGCAGCAGACAAATTAATTGCAGTTGTAGTTTTTCCAACTCCTCCTTTTTGATTAGCTATAGCAATAACCTTTCCCATTTATTCTCCCTTATATCTTAAAAAGATCAATTTTCTATGCAATTCCATATTAGGCAATTTATAATCAAATTTTTTCTTCAATACAAAATTATATTCCTTTATTTTATCCTTATTATTCTTTACTTGCTCATCAGCATCATCACCTGCATAATATACAAGATAACCATCTTTTTTAACAAATCTAAAAGATTTTTCAATTAAATCATTCAATTTAAATGTCGCCCTACTAACTACAACATCAAATTTTTCATCGAACTCTACTTCTTCAATACGCCTGTTTATAACACTTAACATCTCAATACCAACATCCTTTAAATCTTTTTGAATTGTTTGTAAAAATAAAGCCTTTTTATGATTACTTTCTACAAGAAAAACATCTAAATCCCACCTTGCCATTTTTATCGGAACTCCTGGACAACCATTACCACTACCTATATCCAAAATTCTACTATTTTCCTCTATCGGCAGATATTTAAAAATAGCAAGGGAATCTAAAAAATAATTTGTAAATATATATTTTTCTGCTCCTTTCGGATATAAATTGACTCTATTATTCCATTCTGTAAGCATATTGTAATAGTAATTAAATAAGTCTTTTTTATCCCTATCAAGTTTTATACCAAATAAAGTTTTAGCATCTTTTTTTAACTGATTAACAGGTAATCGAGAATTTCTACTAACTTGCATTTTCCAGTTTCCTTTTATGTAAATATATTAATAAAACATTTATATCAGCAGGACTGATACCTGGTATCTCTTGAGCTTGTAATAAATTATATGGTCTATATTTATTAAATTTTTCCCTTGCTTCCAATCTTAATGTTTCAATTTGATTATAATCAATATCTTTTGGCAACAAAGTATTTTCACTCTTTTTTATTTTATTAATAAGCAACTGCTGTCTTTTTATATAACCATCATATTTAATTTCTGATTCAATTGACATTTGTAAAAAAGGCTCTATTTTAAAACCAAGCTGTTCTTTAAATTCAGCAATTTTAGAGTTCGGACGTTTCAAATATTCATAAGCATTATAAGTAACTCCATCTATCTTAATTTTTATATTTTGTAATTTCTTCAATAATCTTTTTTTTCTTTTAACAAGCCGCTCAATTTTATTCAAATATGAAACACTTGCTAAACTATGCTCCTTTAAATAAGAATATATTCTTTCAAAAGCATTATCATATCGTAAATACAATCTATTTTCTGCAAGTGAAGTGAATAATCTATACGGCTCTTCTGTTCCTTTGTTAGTAAGATCTGATATTAAAACACCTGTATATGTATCTGTTCTTGACACAACCAATGGCGGCCGCCCCAATACCTTCAAAGCAGCATTAATTCCTGCAATTAATCCCTGGGAAGCTGCTTCTTCATATCCTGATGTACCATTTATCTGACCTGCAAGATAAAGTCCAGGCACAATTTTAGATTCTAATGTTGGATATAATTGAATTGGATGGAAATAATCATATTCTATAGCATAAGCTGGCCGAAACATTTCTGCATTTTCCAGTCCTTTTATATTACGTAACATTTCTACCTGTACATCATAAGGCAGGGAAGAAGAAAATCCATTCAAATATACTGTTTTAAAATCTGTATCTTCTGGTTCAACAAATAATTGATGTCTATTTCTATCAGGAAATCTTACAACTTTATCTTCAATAGAAGGGCAATATCTTGGGCCTACTCCTACAATTTGTCCTTGATATAATGGTGATTTATCCAAATTAACATTGATAACATTATGTACTTCTGGATTAGTATATGTTATATAACACGACAATTGCTTTATTTTCTTTGGTTTTTTCCCAAAAGTGAAAGTATGCTCAGGTTCTTCCCCGGGCTGCTCTACAAGCTCATCAAAGTTAATTGTATGAGCCCAAATACGAGGAGGAGTTCCTGTTTTCAGCCTACCATGCTTTATTCCAAAACTTTTAAGATTTTCTGAAAGTTGATCAGATGAAAATTCATTTATTCTACCGGCTTTATATACAACATCTCCAATAAAAATCTTACCATTCAAAAAAGTTCCTGCTGCAATTACAACAGTTTTGCCTTCATATTTATCCCCATTTCGCAAATATATTCGAAAGCCTTCTTTTATTATCTTTATTTCTTCAACAAGCCCCTCACGTATTGTAAGTCTATCAAACCCCAATAAAATATCAAGCATTGCTTTTTTGTAAAGACTTCTTGAAGTTTGCGCACGGAGAGACCACACAGCTCTACCTTTTGATTTATTAAGCATTCTATATTGAATTGCAGATTGATTGGTAACCTTGCCAATAACCCCTCCGAATAAATCTATCTCATAAACTAAATGACTTTTAGCCAAACCACCTACAGCAGGATTACAAGAAAGCTCACCAATCTTGGACATATCCATTGTAACTAATAAAGTATTCACTCCTAATTTAGAAGATATTGCAGCAGATTCACAACCAGCATGTCCGCCACCGATTACAATTACATCAAACAATATTCTTAATTCTCCTTTTAAATAATTATATAAAAAAATTTTTGATCTTTGTCAAGCTGTTTATAATTAACAGACTGATATATTAATACCTTATGTTTATTATAAAAAAAGGGAGGCAAAATAAATCACCTCCCTTTAAATAGAAAAAATAGAATTTTCATTCTATTCTATAGTAAAATTCATAATCTCTATTTCTTGTCCCTCTTTTGTAATTGTCTTTCTATAATTTTTAACAGAATTGCTTCTTATAACACGAACATTAAAATTTTTCGGATAATCACCATCAAAATGAACAACTTTTAATGTATACTTGCCTTTAGGTAATGGATCTTTCAAACTATATATATTCTCGACTGCATTTCCATATTCCGATGTCCAATCCCTATCCAATTCAAAACTACTATCCTGCGCTATCTGATCACTCCAATAAACATGCATATCCTCATTATTACCAACAATACGTGTTAAATGCAAATCCAAATCAGTAACAGAAGCCGATGAATTTACCCATGTTAATGTTGCCTGAAAAGCTCCTGTACCATAAGTTATAGTTGAAGCCCCCCATTGGTCAGGCCTGCCTTCCTTCCAGTCTCCTCCAGAAGGCAATTCTAAAATAGTCCATGAATGGTCTTTTATTCTTCCCCAGCCCCAAAATTCCAATGGTTTATTTACAACGACTGTTGCTGCCCTTGTATAAGTGTATATCTTAGGAAGTTCACTTAATGTACCTGGTTTCGTTTTTGATATAAGGAATGTATATGTACCCTGAGGTAAAAACCCTGTAACACAAGGATTGGGTGGTCCTAAAGGTCCTAAATCACCTGATGAAAAAGTATATCCTGTTAAATTATAAGAGCCGAAATTCTGGTATTTTAAATTATATGACTGAATAGTTAATGTATAATAAAAACCATTTTCTCCTGTAAATTTTACACCACCATCTGAAGTTTCACTTGACAACTTGGCCAGCATTTCATTTCTTTTTACTAAAACAAAATATCCCAAATTTAATACATCTGCTCCTATTTTCTTTTCAGTAGAATCAATATAAGATGGCAAATATACCTTCCACTCTTCTTCTAAAGGATCATATTGATAAATATATAAACCTTCTGAACTTTCCTCATTTTTAGCAGGAAAAACAACTCTTAAAGGCCAGGCAAATTGGAAACCATCAGGCCCACAAAAAATAAAATCACTTATTTTTTTTACATCTGATGGTAATGGCATCGGCGGCTCAATTCCTACTTCAATTGAAAATGATATAGAACCAGATTCCCCTTTATTATTTGCTGGCACTGACCCCGGTATTACGGATATAGAATATCCCGAGGGAACATCGATAGTTCCTCTTTCAAAAGAAGAAACTACCTTAACATTTGTCTCATTATTCTCATTTTCTTTCTCCTTACTACAAAATAAAAACAATCCTCCAAAAGCAATAAATAATATTATCACTTTTTTTAAAAAATGTAAAGAATCCATATTAGACTCCCCTTCCACTGATAAAAAATTTTAATATCTAATTATAGAATAACTATTTTTATAAAAAATATCAAGATTTTTTTATATATATATTTTATTTTTTATATTAATATGTTTTTGTCATATCTTCATCAACTACAATAATAAAATCTCCTATTGCAAAATTCTTTTTATTTAAATTATCAATATTATTTTGTTCTACCGTAGAAATTGTTAAAATTTTAATATCTGGCCTAATACTTTTTATATGCCAAATAATTCCCTCATGATTATCAGAATGATAAGCACCATTAAAATGAATAAAAATCTTATTTTTATCAAAATTTTTTAATATGAAATATGCCATTGTTGCATCTTTTATAGCCTGTGCCTGTGGCAAATACTCTATATTATGTCCCATAGCACCAGGCATAGACTTCATAGCAAGCATTTTTTTATAACATCCTATAGAAGGATCATATTTTATAGGAAGAGGAGCAATATAACTTTTTGCTTGTTTTGATAAAACATCCAAACCTTTAAAACCAGATTTTGAAACAATTGCTGCATATCTTCTGGGAATATTTGTTGCAACAAATGTTATATTATTTTTTTTAGCAAATTCTACTAATGGTCGATAATCTGTTTCGTAATTATTCCATAATCGCATCTCTTTTAAAAAATTTTTTTCAGAAATACAACCATGCAAATATTCATCTAATATTAATTGATTATCAGCTTCAAACATTTCTGCCCCAAGAATAATTTTGCCATGCTTTTTTGAATACAAAGCTTTTGTAACTTCGTATTCAAGCCAGTGTGCTATCGGATTATTATGTAATTCACCAAAAAAGATAATATCTGCTTTAACTGCATTATCTATAACATTTGCAAACCTTACCTCCTTGCCATCAGATGTAAAAATCTTATAAGCCGGCATATCATTAGCAAATACTGATACAAAAGCAAACAATAAGTAAATAACAATAAATTTTTTCATTTCTTATCCCCCTTATGTAAAAATCCCTTACAAAGTAACAAAATAAATCAAAGATAATAAGTTTATTACCCATAAAGTAGTAGAAATTTCTTTAAATTTTCCCCGTAATACTTTAATCAAAGTATATGATAAAAAACCAAAAGCAAGTCCAGTGCTAATACTATAACATAAAGCAATCATAACAATAATCATAAACGAAGGAAAACCTATTTCAAAATTTTTAAAATCTATCTTACTAATATTTTTCATCATCAAAAAACCAACTATAATTAAAGCAGGCGCTGTAGCATATTTGGGGACTATGCTGAGTATTGGGATAAAAATAATAGAGAATAAAAACAATATCCCTGTTACTATAGCTGTTAAACCTGTCCTGCCACCTTCTTCAATACCTGCAGCTGATTCAATATATGTCGTCGTAGTAGATGTTCCAACTATTGCGCCAAACATTGTAGCTCCAGCATCTATTACAAGAAGAGAATTTAATTTTTTCATATCACCATTTTTATCAATAAATCCTGCTTCTTTTCCCAAGCCAATTAAAGAACCAATACTATCAAACATATCAACAAACATCAGAGTAAAAATAGGTCCTAAAAACGATATTTTCAAAGCTCCTATTATATCCAACTTTAAAAAAGTTGTTGACAAATTAAAATCAAAAGAAATAAATCTATCTGGCATTTTAACATATCCAAATATTAATCCTAAAACTGTTGATGATAAAATACCAATAAGCAAAGAACCTCTAATCTTTTTCACTTCCAATAAAATAATTATCAATAAACCAACAATACCTATTAACACTGTAGCAGTAAGAGGACCTCCAGACACCATTGTTACAGGACTTTTAACAACAAGTCCTAAATTTTGCAATCCTATAAAAGCTATAAATATTCCAATACCAACTGGAATAGCATTTAATAAATCTTTTGGAATTTCTTTAACTATTTTCTGACGTAGCCCCAAACAACTCAATAACAAAAAAAATAATCCCGATAAAAAAACAATTCCTAATCCTATTTGCCAACTAATATGACCATTTATTACAAGGGTATAAGCAAAAAATGCATTAAGTCCCATTCCTGGAGCCATTGCAATAGGGGTATTGGTTAATAATCCTGTTGCTATCGTAACGACCCCGGTTACAAAACATGTTACAGAAATCAAGGCAATTTTATCCATCCCGGCCATAGATAAAATCTGAGGATTGACAAAAATAATATACGCCATCGTTAAAAATGTAGTAACCCCTGCGATGACTTCTGTGTAAATCTGTTCTCTTTTTAATCTCAAAATCCTCATAAAAAAATCTCCTTTTATTTAATTAAGGAATTTATTATAAAAAATATTTCATTCCGAATACTCCTTATTCTCATTTAAAGAAATAAAACAGAAGCTATAAAATATATTCCAAAAGTAATACCCCCTACTATCAGGGCATATGGCAATTGCGTTTCTACATGTTTTATATGATCGCAACCGGATGCTAAAGAAGAGATTATCGTTGTATCAGAGATTGGGCTACAATGATCGCCAAATACTCCACCACCCATAACCGCACTTATCGTAAAAGGTACAGGCAAATTTATATATGTTGCAATAGGGATAGCTATCGGAATCATTATTGCAAAAGTCCCCCATGAAGTTCCTGTTGAAAAAGCTATAAAACTACTGGCAACAAATATTAGAGGAACAATAAAAATTTGAGGTAAATGAAAATTTTGAACAATATGCGCAACATATAATCCAGTACCTAATTGCTTACAAGTTAATCCTAATGAAAATGCTAATATCATTAATACTCCCATAGATAAAAGATTGCCAGCCCCTGTTATAACTATATTAATACTCTCTTTAATAGGAAGAATTTTTTGAAATTTATACATTATTATTGCTACCGTTATTGCTATAAAAACACCCCAATATACAGATGTAGTCCCAGAACCCTTTGAGAACTCTCCATGCCCCGTTATTAACATACCTATTGGTAACATAACAATAAGTACAATTATAGGTATAATAAAATTTCTTGCTCTATGAGGAATATTTTCTTTTGGCAACATATATTGATATTCACTATCCAATGATGGATTCTGATTATCACATTCTATTTTACATTTTTTTTCTTCTTTTTTCATTGTAAAAAAATCTTTACCAGACATTATAATAAAAAATACAAAAATAATAGTAAAAATAGCATAAAAATTAGTAGTGATAGCCTTTAACATTATATTGAAAGGATGCTCTAAACCCTGCTTTGCTATAAGTACGGTTATATAAGCTCCCCATCCATTAAAAGGGACCATAACACAGACAGGTGCAGCAGTTGAATCTGCTATATATGCCAGTTTCGCTCTTGAAATTTTAAATCTATCGAACAAAGGCCTTCCAATAGAACCAACAACCAGGCATATCAAGCTTGTTTCAATAAATAATAGTAATCCTATAATCCATGATAATAACATCGCCCCTTTTTTATTAGTCACAATATTTTTATGAGTCATAAAATCAATAAATCCCTGTACTCCGCCAGAACTGCCAGCAAGGCTAATTAATCCACCTACCAGCATACAGAAAATTATTACTTGTGAATTTCCCTTGTCTGATAAAATATTTATAAAAGAATTCAAAGTCTGAAAGAAACCTTGAAAAATATTCCAATTTACTAAAGCCAATTGTCCTACAAAAATACCTGCTAATAAGGAAAGATAAACTTGTTTTGTTCTGATAGCAAGAAATATTGCAAGCAATGGTGGTAATAATGAAAATAAACCCATAACGATATAATAACAAATAACTAAAAAAATTCAAGAATTAATTTAATTTCTGGCAATAAATTTTAAAACTTTAAATATATTGTTTGCTTACATCAATCCTAAAAAATAAATCTCCTATAAAACTAACTAAAACAACTTTTATAAAAAATTAAGCTTGACCTTATTGCAAAATCTTTTTAATCTAAATTCTATGAATATAATGATAATAACAGAAGAAGATGTTTTTTATGTAAGAGAATTTTTTAAATATTTTTATCAATATGCTCAAACTTCTAAATTCACAATAAAAGGAATTACTATTTTAGAGCCCTTTAATAAAAAAAGCAAAATACAACTTGCTCAACAAATGTTAGATTTCTACGGCTTTTTTTATTTTCTTAAAATGGGATTTTTATATGTTTTCAAATTAGCTACAAACCAGACTATAAAAGGACTTTCTCGAAAATATAAGATTCCTATAATATCAGCCAAAAATATAAACTCAGATGAATATATAAACAAAATTAAAGAACAAAACATTGATTTGATTGTTTCAATTGCAGCTCCTGTAATTTTCAAAAAAAAGCTTATCAATAGTGTACCTAAAGGATGTATTAATTCTCACTCTGCATTATTACCAGAAAATAAAGGCATGATGCCTGTTTTTTGGACAATGTATAAAAAAGAACCATACCTCGGAATAACAATTCATTATATAGATGAACAATTAGATAACGGTGATATTATTATACAAGAAAAAATCCCAAATAATTTCCAATCCCTGCACAAGGCAATTTTATTTACAAAAAGAAAAAGCGCAGAATTAATGACTGAAGTTCTAAATAATATAGCTCAAGGAATAATAAAAAGAACCCCTATGCCTAAAGGCGGCTCATATCAAAGTTTCCCCACTAAAGAAGATGTAAAAGAATTCAAAAGAAGAGGGAATAAACTATTTTGAATATAATTAATGCTCTTTCTGTAGATTTAGAAGATTGGTTTTGTGTTTATAACTTTTCTAATTATATTCATTATTCAAATTGGGATAAATTAGAGCATAGAATAATCCCTAATACTATAAAAATTCTAAATATTTTTGACAAATTTAATGTTAAAGCTACATTTTTTGTTCTTGGCTGGATTGCAGATAGATTCCCTGATTTGATAAAAGAAATATATAACAGAGGACATGAAATATCATCTCATGGATACTCTCATAGATTTGTATTATCAATGAAGCCTGAAGAATTTGAAGAAGATATTTATCGCTCATTAGAAGCAATAAATAAAGTTGTTAGCACTAAGGTTAAAGGCTTTAGAGCACCTTCTTTCTCCATCAAAGAAGATCTGGATTGGATCTATCATACTTTATTAAAATATGGTTTTGAATATGATTCTTCAATATATCCTACTGCTGTACATCCTGATTATGCAAATTCAGTAGCATTACTTAATATTCATCAACATAAATCAGGAATAATAGAATTTCCTATGTCCTGTTTTACTATAGGTAAATTAAGATTTCCATGCAGTGGTGGTGGTTATTTTCGGTTATTTCCATACTCCTATACGAAATTAGGCTTTAAAAAAATCAATAAAGAGAAAAGACCAGCTATTTTTTATATTCATCCATGGGAAATAGACCCAGAACAACCTAAAATCCCTGATGCTAATTTTATTAATAGATTCAGACATTATTTCAATATATCAAAAACCGAAGAAAGACTTCATAAATTATTATCTGATTTCAAATTTGATACAGTATCAAAAGTTATTGGCCTTTCCTATAAAAAGGATAGGCCAACATATAATTAAAATCTAAAAGACAAGCCTATAATAAGATTATTGTTGGTATATTCTTCTTCTAATTTGGGTTCTGAAAGCTTATACTGTTCATAATTATAGCCTATATTCAAATTCAAAGATTTATCAAGATATATAGAACACCCCAAACCTGCAGTGAAAATATTATCTTCATTATTCAATGCTACAAATTCAAGCTGATCATATTGATTATAATATGCCTCTCTACCAATTTTATAAGGAATTGTTAGAATCTTAAAACCTCCATTTATTGAAATATCTCTCAAAATAAAATACTTTGCTGATATACCATATTCTGTACCAGTATTGTAAAATTTATCCGCACTATGTTTCAAATCCATATTCTCAAAAGGCTCTTTTGTATAAGAAATCGAAGAATAATCTATAAAAGATAAATCAGTAGAAATGGTTAATTTCTTATTTATATCATAAGAAAGCCCAAAGCTCAACTTAAATGGTACTGTAACATTATAACTATATCCTTGCCAAACATCTTGAATATCTTCATCATAATAATAATAATTGATATCATCCTCAGCATAATAATATTCTCTATGATCTTCATTGACATGTATCCACATAGGAGAGTTCAACACCAATGCAAATCTTAATTTTTCATTTATTTCATACAACAATCCAAAATCTAAACTGAAACCTGAAATTTTGTCCTCATATTCAAATTTCCTCATATAGGCAAAATCATTATTATGATAATTATTCTGATAATCTTCTCTCATAATTTTAAATAAATAATTATAATTTCCTGATAAAAAATTTAATGTAGCCCCAAGATAAGCCTTTTTAGAAAATTGAACAGCTCCCGAAATGAAATAAGTACCTAATTTGCCACTTCTATCTTCTGTGTTGTGTTCTAAAATGGCTGGGAAATCATTATTATAACCTTTAGTACTTCCATCAAATTCGGTTGATAGATTAAAATTTTTTAATTTAAGATAACCAAATGCAAGAGAAAAGCTACCTTTATAAACAGGATAACTATAAATTATACCTAATGAAGATAAACTATATGTTTTTTTATCAAAATTACTCAAAGTTCCATTATACGTTAAATCACTATTATTACGATTATACGAAAAATTTAATTCAGCTGTTGTTTTGTGAACCAAAGCAATCATTGCAGGATTCAATCTAACGGCATCAATATTTTTAATAGTAGCAGTAGAAATTCCTGCAACTGATGCAGTAGTTGCAGAAGAATATGTATCATACCATAATAAGTATTCTCTAATATCAGTAAGCCAGGGATAATTTACATCAAAATCCTGTGCATTATTTTTAGAAAAAAATATACCAAACAAAATAATAATGATAAAAACCTTATTTTTCATATAATCCTCCTATTTATTTTTTTTAATAACCTTTTTTGAAGATGAACTTTTCTTATTATATGTTTTATAAGATTGATAATTGTAAGTTTTCTTAACCGGCTTATAAGAAGATTTTATAGAACTATTAGTCTTATTAAAAGATTTTGTAGGAGTATAATTAGACTTAGTTTTTACCTTAATATTAGATTTCTTATTTTTATATGTTTTTTTCTTTGTTGTATTAGAATTATTTGATTTGGGTTTGACTAATTTTTTGGAACCCATTGTGCCAGAAGAACCATAATTACTATTCTTCCTTTGAATTAGTACTGGGCCACTGCCAATATTACTACTATTTTTATTTTTGGCAATATAAACAGGTTTAAAAAATTTCGACATTTTTACTTTATTAGAATAATTATATTTAACCTTTGATGAATTCTTAGAAGTTATAATTTTTTTAGGTTTGGATTTATATCTTTTACCACTATAATACTTACTTTTGTAAGTATAGTTATTAATTACTACAATATCAGGATAATAATCATAAAAATCGTATGGATTATAATAATAGTAATAATATGGACTATAACCAATCCACCACCTATTGTAATAAAAAGGATCATAATATCGATAATGATAACCAAGGTACATATCAGCATAATAATAATCATCATCATAGCCACTATTATATTCAACGTAGGTTCGAGGCTCTGTATCAATAGTTGTTTTTTTAACCTCTAAAGAGGTGTAGCAGTTTAAAAAAAATAATAAACTTAAAGCAATTAAAATATATGTTGTCTTTTTCATAACAAACTCCTTTGTTTTTATTTTAATACTGCAATTTCTATACCCTTTAGTTATCATAGCATAATAAAGTCTAAAAAGCAATAAAGATTGTATTAAAACTATACAATATGTATAATAAAATAGACAGAAATTTTAATTTTTTTATAAAAAAATTTTTTACTTGACAAAATAGTTAGGATTGCTTATTATAATATTAGGAATGCTAATTAAAACAAAGGATGATTATGGGAAACAATTTCAACAAAGAAATTTTATATGGATTTGAAAAACTTTTTAGCATTAACAGATTGCTTTTATGGAATATTTCAAAAAAATCTATCATAAGCCCTCTACAATTACAAATTTTATACTATATCGAACACAATAATATAAAATTACCTTCAGAACTTTCAGAGGAATTAGAAATTTCTAAAGCCACTGTAAGCGAATCTTTATCAAATATGCAAAAAAAAGGATTAATAAAAAAAGAAAGAAATCATAAAGACAAAAGAAAATATCAAATTATTTTAACTGAAAAAGCCTATCAACTATTAGAAGAATTAAAAAATAGAGATAAAATTCTTTTAAAGGCACTAAATCAAATTGATGAAGATGCAAAATTAAATTTTTATAAGGTACTAAAACAACTCATTAAAGAATTAATTAATTCTGGAATAATAAAACGCGCAAAAATATGTTATAAATGTCAGAATTTTCAAATAATAGATGGCAAATTTTACTGTAAATTTTTAGGGCAATTTATTACGGAAGATGATATTCGTTTAAATTGTCCTGAATTTTTATTAAACCAAAACTAATAAAAAAGGAGTACTAATATGTACTGTTTCCAATGTCAAGAAACCGCTCAAGGTAAAGGTTGCACCGTTCAAGGTGTCTGCGGGAAAAAAGATGATGTTGCAAGAATGCAAGATCTATTAATTTATGTAGTGAAGGGTATATCATGGATTTCATTAAAATTGAAAGAAAAAAATATTGAAACTCCAGAAGCTGATGATTTTATAATGAAATCATTATTTCGTACAATTACAAATGTAAATTTTGATGCTGATGATATTAAAAATGCAATTAAATCAGGCCTTGCTTTAAAAGAAAAACTTATTGCAGAAGCAAAACAAAATGGCATAGACACTAACAACGTTCCTGATGCTGTAAGCTGGAATGGTTCTGAAAATGAATTTGATGAAAAATCAATTGCAGTAGGAATATTAAGTATTGAAAATGAAGATGAAAGATCATTAAAAGAATTGATAACTTACGGAATTAAAGGAATGGCTGCTTATGGAGAACATGCTTATGTTTTAGGTTATACTAATCCTGAGATTTTTAAATTTATGGTAAAAGGACTTGCTGCAACATTAGATAGAAATTTAAATACTCAAGATTTAATAAATCTTGTATTAGAAACTGGTAAATATGCTGTAGAAACTATGGCCCTTTTAGACAAAGCAAATACCGAAACTTATGGACATCCTGAGATCACAGAAGTTGATTTAGGAGTAGGAACAAATCCTGGCATCCTAATTAGTGGTCATGATTTAAAAGACTTAGAAGAATTATTAAAACAATCAGAAGGTCATGGTGTTGATATATATACACATGGTGAAATGTTACCTGCTCAATACTATCCTGCATTCAAAAAATATTCTCATTTTAAAGGGAATTATGGAAATGCTTGGTGGAAACAAAAAGAAGAATTTGAAAAGTTCAATGGGCCTATTTTAATGACTACTAATTGTCTTGTTCCTCCAGCTGATTCTTATAAAGATAGAGTATATACAACAGGTGTTGTAAGATTTCCTGGAGTAAAACATATAGCAGATAGAGAAGAAGGCAAAGAAAAAGATTTTTCTGCTATTATAGAGCATGCGAAAAAATGCCCACCCCCAACTGAATTAGAAAAAGGTAAAATAGTTGGTGGATTTGCACACAATCAAGTTATGGCACTTGCTGATAAAGTGGTAGAAGCTGTAAAATCTGGTGCTATTAAAAAATTCGTAGTAATGGCTGGTTGCGACGGAAGATTTAAATCAAGGGAATATTATACAGAATTTGCTAAAAAATTACCTAAAGATACTGTTATATTAACTGCTGGATGTGCTAAATATAGATATAATAAATTAAATCTTGGTGATATAGGTGGTATTCCACGAGTACTTGATGCTGGGCAATGTAATGATTCATATTCTCTTGCAGTAATAGCTTTAAAGCTCAAAGAAGTTTTTGGTTTAGATGATATTAATAAATTGCCTATAATCTATAATATTGCGTGGTATGAACAAAAAGCTGTAACAGTATTACTTGCTTTATTATATTTAGGTGTTAAAAATATTCATTTAGGTCCAACATTACCTGCATTCTTATCTCCAAATGTTGCTAAAGTTCTTGTTGAAAATTTTGGTATAGGCGGTATTACCGATGTTGATAATGATATGAAATTATTCTTTGGTGAATAAATCAAATTTAAGAAGAAAAATGCCTGATTAATCTCAGATTAATTCCACAGTTTTTTAAAATAAAAAAGGGAGGGGAAAAATTTCCCCTCCCTTTTTTCGTATGCTTTTATAAACCTATTTCATTAATAATAATTTTTTTGTCATTATTTTATTTGAGGTTAACAATCTATAAAAATATACACCTGATGGCAATTTATTCCCGCTGTCATCTGTTCCATTCCATTCTACAGTATATAATCCAGCCCCTGCTTTTTCATTAACTAAAGTTTTGACTTTTTGACCCATTATATTATAAATATCCAACTTAACATCTGTATTTTCAGCCAAATAAAATTTAATTTTTGTATTTGGATTAAAAGGATTTGGATAATTTCCAATAAGATTAGTTTCTTTAACCAATACTTTATGTTCATCAATACCTACAGGTAATAATTTATTTAATTCTTTTTTAGTTGAAGCATATACTTCTTTAGTATCAAGATTTTGAACAAATCCAACCAACTCACAATTATCTTTCACCCATCCTGATTCTAATGTTAAATCAAAAGTTAATTCAACTTTTTCTGAATTTAAATCAAACTCATTCCCTTCTGCACCATTACCAAGCATAACTCTTTCAACGAAGTCAAGTTTAGTTTGCCCCTGCCAATTTTCTTTAATATGAGATTCTGTTAATGCTACAAATGCCCTGATATTTTGAGCAGGCAATTTCCCATTATTATTTATAGTCAAAGTAATAGAATAGGTGTTATCTCCTGTTGATTCGCCATGTAATGCTAAATTTAAACAAGTTTTAATATTATTTACAGAATCCATAACTCCCTTGTAGCTATCATATAAACTAT
Organism: uncultured bacterium; assembly: GCA_964384205.1. Lineage (GTDB taxonomy): Bacteria > JAGOEH01 > JAGOEH01 > JAGOEH01 > CAYLKS01 > CAYLKS01. The sequence goes on from CAYLKS010000038.1 coordinate 33,430, forward strand.
TAGTATGGTTGCCACCTACAATATCTATTATTCCATCAAAAATTGCAGTCGGATAGCCGCCTGGATTATAAAAACCGGATCTGCCTTTGCCATAATTATTTTCATAACTATCCCCTCCATGATATTCAATAATAGCTACATTATGGCCTTTTTCAACCAAGTCATCAGCACCCATAGCAGCACCTGGACAATAAGGACACCATGTTCCTGTAAAAATTTCTAATAAAATATATTCTTTATCTTCACTATAAGTATTAAAAAACGAAGTCAAATTATTATTATTTGCATTTAGATCACTATCCAGTAAAATGCCACACTCAGCATAATAAAAATTATTAGCATCAGCTGAAAATGCTGCAAATTTAACGTCTTTAACTTCATTTGTATCTAAGTTTATTTCTTTTATAGTATCACTATAAACAATATTACCTTCTATATCTGTTAATTTCATAAAAACATTACATACTTCTGGATTTTGTCCAATATTTTTAACTTTAGCAGTAGGTTCTATTGCCTGTTGATAATCCAACTGTCCACTACAATTACCAATTTCTAATAATTTAACATCATGTTCTGCACCCTGCACTTCTCCATAAACTCTAATATTCCAGTTACCCTCTATACCATACTGGTTAATATTTAGCCAGGAATCTCCTAAATTAATCAAATCTCCTTTGTCAAGAACAGTAGTTCCACCATCTATACCAGCAGGATATTTACCATCTCCATGGGAAACAGTAATAGTAGCCCAAAATTCTTTTGAATTATCAAGCACAATTTTTTCTGGCAATGTATATTCTGTCCAATCTCCTACTTTAAAATTAGTAATTTCCTGTTCAAAAAAACAAGTATCAGTCTTTAGACCACTTGTACCATAATAAAATTT
>CAYLKS010000039.1:0-26797 GCA_964384205.1 uncultured bacterium
TTTTTTATTTGGTATCGAGCTGTTGAATTCATACATTCTTGCCAATTGATTTTTAATTTTTCCCTGGTTTCATTATTTATATTAAGATATGTACACAATGAATCTAATATATTATTAAAAGATAACCAAAATGTACTATCTATTGGTTGTAGTTGATAAGTTTTGTAGTTTAATATTTGATTGCTCTTAAAATTTTCCATGATATATTTAAATTCATTCTCTGTGAGTGAAAAACTATTATGGTAAGATCTATACAGATAAGCGATATAAAGAGGGGCTAATAAGAGCTGCCTATTAGATGTTATCAGTGATTTTATATCTTTTATAAATTTAGGGGCTTTAATATTTTCTGGTTCATATTGTGAAATGGTATTGCTAATATTATCGTAAAAGGGGGGAAGTTTAGAAAAACTGACTGTTATTAAACTTAAGAGGGTTATATCATATATTGTTTTCTTAAAAAGATAATATTTTCCTTTTTCTTTTGTAAATTCTAATATTTTCATTTTAAATAATAAATTATTTATAAGAATTTCTAAAGAATCAATACTTTTATCAAGATTTATATTATTTGTATCATTTATTACCGGTTGTATAAATTTTTTAAGAATTTGATGATTTATTTTTTCAGAAGTAAGTCCATGAATATCACAAAAAATATTTATATGATCCAATGTTATATTTTCCAATAAATAATAGTTTATATAATTTAATAAAAAGTTTTCTTTTATATTTTCATAATCAAATTTTTGAAATTTTTGTTTCATATTTCTTATATTTAAGGCTATTGTTTGAGATTTTAATTTCTTCTGAGATTCTTCAAGTAATTTAGCATATTTAATAATATTTTTTATTTCAGGGTATTCTGTGATATCAAAAATTTTTCCAGGACTGAATTCATTTAGTTCTAAGAGATATAATTTTTGATTTAGAGGATTTCTATATAAACCATATACCTTTTGTAAATATTTAAGAGCGATCATATTATTATTTTTTAATATTGCAAAATCAAAAATTCCTTTTGGTATTTGGACTGTTTTTACTTTTCCTGTAAATATAAATTTATCAAATATACTTTTGGTTTTTTTCTTAGGTTGAAAAGGAGTGTATATGCTTCTTATATTTACAGAATTTGTTTTACTATATACAGTTCCTTCTTTTTTTTCTTCAATATCTTTAAATTGAAAAAGAAATCCTGAGTGTACATACCCTGTATCATTATTAAAGACTATTTTTACAAAATAATCTTGCCTATTTTTATCGAACCGCATAAGATACGCTTTGGAGTCAATTAGAGTAATTGTGCTGAATCTTGGAATACTTTTTTCTCTTACAAGGTAGCCATTTTTTAATTTTCTAAAAATAAGATTATCTTTTTTGGTTACTACTTTTAACTTTATATTTTTTTTTACTTCATAATTTTTTAGATCTTCAGTAATATAATTCCATAATATACTATCATTAATTATATTTTGTTTGGTAATTTTTTGGCTGAGAATAACCTGGTATATTAAAAAACATAGTATTATAATTTTTGTTTTCATATAATATTATTCGACATATTGAGTGTTTAAATTTAATTTAAATAAAAAAAAGCCAGATTTTTTGATTTAAAATCTGGCCTTTATAGTACAAATAGATAAAATTATTTTATTTAAAAATATCTACTAAATCTGTGTTTTCCCATGTAAAACAATCTAATTCTCTACCAAAATGTCCATAGGCAGCAGTTAATCTATAAATAGGTCTTCTTAATTTTAATGCTTCGATAATACCATGAGGGGTTAAATCTATATTTTTTATTACTTTTTTAGCAATTTCTTTATCTGAAATTTTTCCTGTTCCAAATGTATTTATCATAACAGAAACAGGTTGGGCAACACCAATTGCGTATGCCAATTGTACTTCACATTCGTCAGCAATTCCGGAAGCTACAATATTCTTTGCAATCCATCTTGCAGCATAAGAAGCAGATCTATCAACTTTCGTTGGATCTTTTCCAGAGAAAGCACCACCACCATGGCTTCCTTTACCACCATAGGTATCAACAATAATTTTTCTTCCAGTAAGGCCGGTATCTCCCATTGGACCACCAATAACAAATCTTCCAGTAGGATTAATATAAAATTTTATTTCTTTTTCATCATATAAATTTTCAGGTAATACTGGTTTGATAATTTTTTCAATAACTTCATGTTCTATTTCTTCATGAGTAACATCAGGATCATGTTGTGTTGAAATAACCACAGTATCTATTCTAACCGGCTTTCCATTATCATATTCAACAGTTACCTGAGATTTTCCATCAGGTCTTAGAAATGGAATTTCTTTTTGTTTTCTTGCTTTTGATAGTTGCATGGTTAATTTATGAGCGAGAATTATAGGAAGTGGCATTAATTCTTCTGTTTCTCTACATGCGTAACCGAACATCATGCCTTGATCTCCAGCACCTTCTCTATCAACTCCCATTGCTATATCTGGAGATTGTTTGTCTATTGTTGTAATTACTGAGCATGTTTTATAATCAAATCCGTAATCAGCATTATCATATCCTATTTCTCTAACAGTTTCGCGTACTATATTTGGAATATCCACATAAATTTTTGTAGTAATTTCACCACCAACTAACACCAACCCTGTTGTAACAAAAGTTTCACAAGCAACACGACCTGCAGGATCATCTGCAATTATTGCATCTAAAATTGCATCAGAAATCTGATCACACATTTTATCTGGATGACCTTCAGTAACAGATTCCGATGTAAATAAATGTCTTTCATTGCCCATATAATTTTCTCCTTTTTAGATTATTCTTCTGATGAAAATAATGGAGCGACATCAATGACAATGTCATCATTGTCGAGATTAATTAATTTTACACCTTTGGTATTTCTTCCTATAGTAGGAATATCGCTACCTTTAATTCGTATAAGAATTCCTTTTTTAGTAATAATCATTATTTCATCATCATCTTTAATTTCTCTTATATCCTTGCAGTATCCTCTATTTTCATCATATTTTATGTTTATTATTCCTTTACCACCACGATTGGTTATTCTATAATCTTTTATTGGAGTTTTTTTACCAAAACCTTTTTCAGTAACAGTTAATAAACTGTAATCTCCTTTGGATATTACAAAACCGATAACATTATCATCTTGTTCGAGAAAAATTCCTCGAACCCCAGCAGCTGTTCTACCCATTGGTCTGACATTATTTTCATGGAATCTTATAGATTTTCCTTTTTTGGTAGCAATTATAATATCATTGGTTCCATCTGATAATTCACATCCAATTAGAGAATCATTTTCTTTTATAGTAATTGCCTTTATCCCTGTTTTTCTTATGTTTTTAAAATCTGCTAAACAAGTTTTTTTAATAGTTCCATTTTTTGTACACATAATAACATAATGATTCTCATCAAATTCTCTAATTGGGATATATGCTTTAATCTTTTCATCTGATGGAATTTCTAAAAGATTTATTATAGCTTTTCCCTTTGAATTTCTTCCGCCTTCTGGAATATCATAAACAGGCAATAAGTAGACTTTCCCAGAAGAAGTTAATATTAAAAGTTTATCATGGGTGCTTGCAATAAACAAATGTTGAACAAAATCATCATCGTTGGTATTCATACCATAAACACCCTTGCCACCTCTTCTTTGTAATCTATAAGCATTTATACCTGTTCTTTTTATATATCCTTTATGACTGATTGTAATAGCTACATCTTCTTCAGAAATTAAATCTTCTAAAGTATAATTTTCATTTTCTGAAGGTATAATCTCTGTTCTTCTCTCATCATTGTATTCTTTTTTTATTTCTAATAATTCATCTTTTATTATCTGATATTGCAAATGTTCATTATTTAAAATTTCTCTTAATTTATTAATGAGTTTTATTGTCTCTAAATATTCTTCTTCTAATTTTTTTACTTCTAAACTTGTTAACCTATGTAGGCGCATATCTAAAATCGCCTGAGACTGTCTTTCAGAAAGGGAAAAATGGTTCATTAATTTTGTTTTTGCAATAGCAGGAGTTTCTGATTTCTTTATAATTTCAATAACTTTATCTATATTTTCAAGAGCAATTTTTAATCCTTCTAAAATATGGGCTTTGTCTTCTGCTTTTTTTAAATCAAACTCTGTTCTTTTGATTATAATAGTATGTCTAAACTTAATAAATTCTTGAAGAATTTCTTTTAAGTTTAATACTTTTGGTGTTTTATCAATTAAAACCAGCATAATAACGCCAAAAGTGACTTGTAGATTTGTATGTTTGTATAAATTATTTAAAATAATTTTTGGTACAGCATCTTTTTTTAATTCTATAACAATTCTTATTCCATCTCTATCAGATTCATCTCTAATATCGGATATGCCTTCTAATTTTTTATCTTTTACCAATTCAGCAATTTTCAATATCAAATTAGATTTATTTACCATATATGGAAGTTCTTTTATAATAATTTTATTTTTACCACTTTTAGTAGTTTCTAAGAATGCTTTACCTCTGTTAATAATTTTGCCATATCCAGTGGTATAAGCATCTATAATCCCCTGTTTTCCAACTATTATACCACCAGTAGGGAAATCAGGACCTTTTATATATTTTAGTAAATCCACTATTTCTATATCAGGATTATCTATTAATGCTATTATAGCATCGATTACTTCCCCCAGATTATGAGGTGGAATATTAGTGGACATTGCCACAGCAATACCTGATGCACCATTTAATAAAATATTTGGAATAGCTGCCGGTAAAATAACAGGTTCTTTCAAACTATCATCAAAATTAGGTCTAAAATCTACTGTATTTTTTTCAATATCTTGCAGAAAAAGCTGAGTAATCTTTGCAAGCTTTGCTTCGGTATATCTCATTGCTGCAGGAGGGTCTCCATCAATACTTCCAAAATTTCCTTGACCTGTAATCAGTGGGTATCTTAAACTGAAATCCTGTACCATTCTTACTAATGTATTATAAACAGCTGCATCACCGTGTGGGTGATATTTACCCATTACTTCACCAACAATTCTTGCAGATTTTTTGAACGCTTTATTATGGTCTAATCCCATTTCTTTCATTGCATAAAGAATTCTTCTATGAACCGGCTTTAGCCCATCTCTAACATCAGGTAATGCTCTTGAAACAATCACACTCATAGAATATGCTAAATATGATTTTTTCATTTCTTCTTCAATATTAACCTCTATAATGCGTTCTTTAGCCATCTATAATTACCCTTTCTTTTATTTTTTAATTTTTATAAATAGTATATATATTTTTAAAGAAAAAGTCAAGATTAAACCGTTTTATTTATGATATTTATGGATGAATTCATTTCTTTAGTATATATCTTAAAAAATTAAAAATCTTTTTTTTGATAATCTCATTAAACTAATAGAAAGTGAAATATATTTGTCATTATAGTCATTAAAGATAACTCCATAATCCAATTGTAGCATAAACCTAAAATCATATACTCTAAAGCCTAATAAACCTGTTTTGAATAATAACTCAATACCATCTCCTCTTTTTTTATTAGAGTATTCATTTTTATGTGATACCCAATGAAATCCCATTCCCACACCAATATATGGAGCAAAATTGTTATTTGTAAATATTTTTGATATTCCAATATTTAAAGCTGTGCCTTTTCTAAAACCAAGTAATCCTTCCACTAAATAATCGTGAGTTTCATAACAACTTTTAATATCAAGAAAGAATATTCGATCAAAATCATTATCAAAGCCTGTTTGTGGATATAAATATCCAAATCCTATTCCACTGTAAGAAAATGAAGATTTAAGATTAGGTTCTTTTGTTTCTGAATCTGTTATAAGTCCTACTTCATTTATTTTTTCGACTGATTTGCCTGTACATATAGCTGTTGCTATGCGTTTTAAAATTATATCTAAATCATCTAATGTTTCTGATCTAATATTATTTTCTTGAATTATATTATGGGACTTTATATCAACATAATTGTATAGAACATAAAAGGTATTTCCTAATTTATTTATGGAAATATAAACGAAATTGTCAATATTTTCTTTAGCTCCTATTTCAAAAGCATCAGTTAAATTTTCAGGTGATTCCCCTGTGTATTTTAGAATAGTAAATTTATTACATTTATCCAATTCCTGTGTAATTATAGAATTTGCTGTTATTAGACTACTTCTATCCAGAAAAGTAGAATATATTGGGAAAATTAATAATCTTTGTTCTGCTAATATAGAGTTTAGTAAAATAAAAGTTATAATGATTATTTTTTTCATTTTTACCTCTTTTTTAGAAAATTTACATTTTAGCTCTTATTGCTTACAAATTTTTATCAAAAAATAAAAGGCAGAATTTAAATTTCTAAATAATTTCAGTAGACTGCTATTGTTTTTGAATTTATTGCCAATTTGGGAAATTAAGTTCTTATCATTTAATTGCAAAGTCAATCCTTTTTTTCTATTTAATTGTTTTCTTCAATTAATTTATCAGTTTCTAAATTAAGTTTCATTTTGTAAGTGTTTTCATCACCATCATAAATTTCTACATCAGCTAATTCTGTGCCATTAAAAACTATTTTAATATAGGTAGAATTATCACCCTCTATTTTATAAATTCCAATAGGATAATTTTGTGCTTCTGAAATTGTAAAATCCTGAACTACTGATTTTAGTTTGAACTCTTCTTTATTATAATTGAAAAGAACATCTGACGAGCCATTAATTATATATTTATCTTTTGCAGGTGTTTCTATGATATAATTGAAATTAGAATTTGTATTAGCTTCAATATTTTCTTTTGTTGATGAGGAAATCATATCTATTGTTCCATCAAATTCATATTTTGAAATAGGAATATTAGCAATAAGTTGTAAATAGCTTAAGGCTTTATCATTATTATCATAAAGAACCACACTAGAAAAGTATCTATAACTTTTATTTATTGGAGATTCATTATCGTTTCCCGTAAATAAAATATAAAATTTTTTAAGGTTTTTTAAATAATATATTTTTGTTGTATCAGAATTATTAGAGTAATTTACAATAAATACAGTGTCATTTGAAACATTTTTATTTAAATTTGAATTGCTATCTGGCAAAAATGTATTGAAAAGAAAAGTAGCCTCTATTCCATAATCAAGTCCCAATAAAGCATCAGAACTAAAGACATCATCATTAAATAAAGTGTTAATTATAAATTCTGATTTTGATTTTGTAAGTTTTGTTAAATTGTTTTTTTCTTCATTGTTCTCGTTTTTACTGCAAAAGGTAAAAATAGCAATAGATAAAATCATTAAGCTAAAAACTGTTTTGTGAAACATAAATAATTTCTTTTAAAGATTAGTGTTTTTTCTTTATTATTATTTTATTTGACGATTTTTTTGAGCGTGTTTTAGTTGTTGTCGATTTTTTATAAGAAGAAGATGGTTTGCTATATGATTTTTTATTGTATGAAGAGGATATTTTTTTTATTATTTTTGAAGTTGTTTTATATTTACTTGAATATCTTTTGGTTGTGTTTTTTATATAACTTTTTGTTGCTGATTTAAATACATTAGATATGAAGTTCGTGAATTTCGAATTTTTAGATTTTGTTTTTATTGATGATGATAGGTTATTTTTATTAATTTTAAAACTATTATTTTTAGGTTTTTCATAAATATTTGGAATATATGGTTTAACTTTTTGTGATTTTGGGGATATTGTAATGGATTTTTTATATTTAGGGATTTTATATGAATTACTTTTTTTATTAATGTTTTGATTTTTGTTAACATATTTAATATTTTTAGATTTATAAGATTTGTAGTTGGGTTTATAATATTTAGAATTTATTTTTTTAGTAAAATTTGTTTTATACCGTTTATTGAATGAGAGTATATTTTTTGATTTTGAACGTATTATAATATTGGAATAACTATTTTTATATCTTTTCCCATTATAATTATAAATGTATATATTGTTTATATTCCATCTATTAGGATAATAGAAATAATAGTTATTGTAGATATAGTAAGGCTCATACCATCCCCAGTAAGGTTCATACCAGTCCCAGTATATAAAACGTGGAGGATAGTACCATCTATCAAATATTATAAAGTCATAATAAGGGTAAAAGTCAATATAATGTCCAAAATGAATATTATAATAACATTGACGTTCATTGTTGTTGTATCTTATATTATCATTAACATATAAATAAACACTTTTTGAATCGTAATATTCAGGCATAGGTTCTATTCGGCTAATCATATTATTTAAATTATCTATTTCTGAATAGGGATCTCCTACTATTCTATAGTCATTATCTCTAATGTTTTTATAATATTCTGGCCAATCAGGTAAATTTTGAGGAGCAGTTGTTGCTATTGCTTGAATATAAATCATTCCACCAGGTCCATGGGCTTTAAAATCAGGATAATCCCAATCATCTGGCACAGAGTAAGTTTTACCAGATTTTATAAAATTATTACTGAATTTACTCAATGGGAATAACAATTGTATATAACCTTCTGTATCTATTGCGTATATTGTTATATAGCAATCTTTGTTTGATTTAAAATAGACTTCTATACTTTCATTTTGTCTATAAACAGCACCGTTTCCTTTATCTATCCATAGAGATATATCTAAAGGTTCTCCATATAGAGGGAGTATTCCTAAAAATATAATGCTTAAATAAAATAAAATTTTTCTCATTGCTAACCCCCTTTTTTTATTTTGTTATTGTATGCTGTTCATACTTATTTTGGTGTTTTGTTTTATTGGGTGGGGTTAATTCTGGGTTTCCTGTATCAATTTGGTATGCCCAGTCAAAAATTATATAATCTTTGGTTATAGAATTTATTCGTATTTTTGCAAAATGATTATCAGCAGTCCATATTATATAGGAATGTCCTATAATAGCTTCGACTTCATTTAAATTAGACCACCCATTTATTGGTGCATAATCTACATTATCAAGGGATTCTGTATACCCAAAATCCTGGATATTTGTATTTTCATTACATGTTTGAATAAAATAATAATATTTTTCAAGTTCATCTAAATATAGCGCAGAATATTTGATATCACAATTAAATGAATTTAAAGAGGCAGTAGTTCCTGTTGCAAATATAAAGCCATTATTATTTGAATAAATAAGATAGTTATAAAGTGTTACATTCTTGCCTTCTGGTCTTGGCGTGTCAAATACTAATTCTTGAGATAATTCACTTTCATTTCCGTCATCATCAATTGCACTTACTGCATAGTAATACGTTTGCCCATTTGTTACATCATAATCATAATAAAAATTATCTTTCGTAAAAGCTATTAATTCATATGGGCCTTCTGGCTGATGACTGTAATAAACATTATATCCTGCTAAATCATAGTCATCATTGGCAATCCAGCGAATTTCAATATAACCATCGTGAGTTATAGAATATACTCCTTTGGGAGCAGTTGGGGGGAAATCTTGATATTCATATTTAATAACTGTTTCATAAGAAGTACATTCATCACTACAATTAAAATTTATAATCAATATGAGTATAAACATTAAAAATATAAGTTTATGTTTCATTGCTTAACTCCTTTAGTTATTTTTTTGTTAGTTAATTTCTTTTTCATTTTTTTTCCTTTTATTAAGTTTTCGTTTTTAGTAATAAGCAGATACTATGCCCATAAAATATTTTGTTTGTAATTCATTGCTTGTTAGTTAGTTATTAGATTGTCTTATCAGTATATTATAGAAAATGTATATTTTTTAAGACAGTGAGAAAATTTTTAAGACATATTTTTATAAGACTTGATTTTTATGTACATTTTTTATTATATTAATATTTAAAAAGGAGTGTTATAAATGGAAAATATATTAGACGAGAAATTTAATTCATTAAAGGAATTAATATTTGATGGTAAGCTTGAAAGGATAGAATCATTAGAATATAAATTAGATAAAATATTATTTCTTTTAGAAAAGTTAGATAAAAAAATAGATAAAATAGAAAATATGGTTTCCATTAAAGATGTAAATATTCAGCAGAATAAAAATAAAAAGAATAAATTTGAAGAGTTTGGATTAGTTCAGGAGACATTATTTTAGGATATGAGTAAAAATAGCAATAAGCTCCATCCTTTAATTAAAATCAAGAATATCTTGTTGGAAGATATTAATTATAGATTATATAAAATAGAAATGGAGCAAAAGAAAATTTCTAATGAATTTGGCAAAATAGATGATAAATTTATTAAAGGGGCAATTCAGTTTGAATTAGATAAAAGAGAGTATATTACGAAGAAAGAATTAAAAAAGTATATTATGATATTTTTAGCTTTTATTATAGTCTTAAATATATTTTTACTTATTTTTTTTGATTAAAAATTAAATGGTGTAAAGAAAAAAGGAAATTTTAATAATAATAACAATAAAGAAGCCATCTTTGAATCAGAAATTGATAATATTTATAATTTTTTGTTAGATAAGAAATTGCCTATTATAAAAAATCGGAATAGTATTTTAATAAATTCAAATTCCATTGAGGAAATTTTATATATTTTTTTATGGTCATATAAATTTAGGAATGATTATTCTTTTTTGGAGCTTAAGCCTATTGAAGCTTATTTTATTAATAAGGATAATTTTAGAGTAATATCAGAATTTTATCCGATATTATTGCAAAAATTAAATAAAGAATCTAATGGAGAAGTTGTTTTTTACTTTGAAGGTGCGTATGATATTTTTCCAATATTTTTAGACGATATATTAAATAAGATTATGAATTGTGATATTCTCATTCACTATAAAAAAATAGAATTTCCATATATTTATTTTGAAAAATCATCTTTTGTATTACTTGATAGAGAAATTGAGAAATTGAATAAAGTTATTTTTTATATGAACAATATTCCTTCTTTAAGTTTAAAAATAATAGGACATGCTGATAAAACAGGTGAGGACAGATTAAATATAGATCTTTCATGTAAAAGGGCAATAGAGGTGGAGAAATTTTTGATAAAAAATGGGATATCTGCAAATCGCTTGAAAGTAGAATGTTTTAGTAGTTTTAGAGCAAATTCTGACAATCCAGTAGAAAATAGAAAAGTAGAGTTTAAATTTTTATTTTAGCATAATAGATTAAGAAATTTTTAATAATTTGTTTTCCCTTTTCTGTTAATATTGATTCTGGATGAAATTGTAATCCAACTATTGGATATTTTATATGCTCAACTGCCATAATTATATTATCTTTTGTTTTGGCTATACTTTTGAGAGAGTCTGGCATTGTTGTATTATCAATTATCAATGAATGATATCTTGTAGCTTTAAAAGGAGAGTTTATATTATAGAAAATTTGGGATTGTTCGTGAAAAATATTAGATGTTTTACCGTGGATAATTTGATTAGCATTTATTATTTGTGCTCCAAAATGTTGTCCAATAATTTGGTGCCCAAGACATATCCCTAATATGGGTATTCTGTTATATAAATTTTTCATTATATCAAGGCATATCCCTGAATTTTCTGGCCTTCCTGGTCCAGGGGATAAAATAATTCCATTGGGATTTAGTTTTTTAATATTTTCTATATTGATTTTGTCATTTCTAAAAATTTTTAAGCTTTGATAATAGTATCCTACATATTGAACTATATTATAAACAAAAGAATCATAATTATCAATAACTAAAATCATAATGCCCTCCATTATACCTCTTGTCCTAAAGCATTAAATAATGATCTTGCTTTGTTGTAAGTTTCTTTATACTCAAATTCTGGAATAGAATCATAAACAATACCAGCTCCTGCTTGTAGATATCCTATATTATTTTTTATAAAAATTGTTCTTATAGCAATACAAAAATCCATATCCCCATTGAAATCAAAATATCCTATAGCTCCAGCATATAAATTTCTTTTTACATTTTCGAGTTCATCGATTATTTCCATTGCTCGAATTTTGGGAGCTCCTGAAACAGTTCCAGCAGGAAATGTTGCAATAAATAAATCAAAATTGTCATATTTATCTTGTAATATGCCTTCAATGGTTGATTCTATATGCATTACTTTAGAGTATTTAACTACTTCTAATAATTTTATTGGTTTGACACTTCCATACTTACATACTCGCCCAATATCATTTCTCGCTAAATCTACCAGCATAATATGTTCTGCTCTTTCTTTTTCATCATTAATTAGTTCATTTTCTAATTTTTTGTCTTGATTTTTATTTTTTCCTCTTTTTCTTGTCCCTGCAATTGGCCTTATTATTGCTTTTTTTTCTTTTAATTTTATTTGAATTTCTGGAGAAGAACCTAATACATGAAAATTATCAAAATTAAGAAAATACATGTAAGGGGATGGATTTGTCTTTCTTAGTTTTTGGTATAGCAATAAAGATTGATTATTAGGAAAATCGAATTTAAATCTTTGCGATAAAACTACTTGAAAAATATCTCCCTTTCTTATGTATTCTTTTGCTTTTTCCACAATTTTGTAGAACTGTTTTTTTTCAAAATTACTATCATATTTACTGATTTGTATATTTTCTGCTTTTGAATGATTTAAAGAACTATTTTTTATAATATTTAATAAATTATTAATATGATTTTCATAATCGTTTTTGTAATAAATTATTAGATAAACTTTATCTTGTTGATGATCAAAGATAAAAATTTCTTTTGGAAAAATAAAAAATAAATCTTCAATATCTGTTTCGTCCTTGTTATTATCTGGAATTTGTTCGAAATATCTTATGCTATCATAAGAAATAAAACCAACAGCTCCTCCTGAGAAAACTGGAAAAGAGATAGGGGAGTTGAATGTTTTGATTAGTTTTTTCAATTTTAAAAATGGGTTATCACATTTGGTTTTAAAAATATCGTTATTATCTTGATAAGTTATATTATTATTTTTAGCTTTAAATATGAAAAATGGATTACCACCTACAAAGGAATGAGTCCCATTTTCTCCATTGTTTTCCAGAGATTCATATAAAAATGAGTAATTAGAATTTTTATAAAGTATAGAGTAAAGATTTATAGGTGAAATTTTTATATTGATTTGTTTAATTACAAATTTCATTTTAGGAAGTTTCATAGAGATAATCCTTTTATAATGTTTTTATCACATTTATCTTTGATAATAATTTGTCAAAACTTTCAATAGATATTGTTTGAGCAGAATCGGATAAAGCAGCATCGGGGTTAGTATGAACTTCTATCATTAATCCATCAGCACCTGCTGCAATTCCTGCTTTGGAAAGTGGTTCGACTAAGTCCCTTATACCAGCGGCGTGGCTTGGATCTACAATAATTGGAAGATGGGTCATTTTTTTTAATATAGGAATGGCACTAATATCAAGGGTAAATCGTGTCTCATTACTAAATGTTCTAATACCTCTTTCACATAAAATTACATTTGGATTACCTTCAGATATTATATATTCTGCAGCAAGAAGAAATTCATTTAAAGTCGAAGAAAATCCTCTTTTAAGAAATATTGGTTTGTTGCTTTTTCCTGCTTTTTTTAACAATGAAAAATTTTGCATATTTCGAGAGCCAATTTGAATTATATCAACATAATTCTCAATAATAGAGAAGGTTTCAGTGTCCAAAACTTCTGAAATTATAGACAAATTAAATTTTTCACCTGCTAATGCAAGGTATTCTAAGCCTTTTTCTCCTAATCCCTGGAAAGAATAGGGAGAAGTACGAGGTTTATATGCACCGCCTCTTAAAATTTTGACATCTCTTTTAGATAATTCTTCTGCAATTTCAAATATTTGTTCTCTGGACTCAACAGCACATGGGCCTGCTATAATGCTTATTTTATTGCTCCCAATACTTGTATTTTTTAATTTGATTACTGTGTCATCTGGTTTGACTTCTCTACTAACTAATTTATATGGTTTGCTAACATGGACAATTTCTTTTACTCCTTCAATAGTTAGTATTTTTTCTGGATATATTTTTTTATCATTACCAGTAACACATACAACTGTTCTTGATGGCCCGGGAATTTTATGGGATTTATATCCCATAGCTTCTATTATTTTACATACTTTTTCTATGTTTTCTTTTTTAGCAGATTTTTCCATAACAACTAACATTGCTTATTTACCTCCTTGTAGCATTTTTGAATTTTTTTATTATTTTTTCAAGATCTTCTTCATTGGATATAGCATCTATAATACGACTGCCAATTATTACACCATCTGAGAAATTTTTTATTTTTTCTACATGTTCTGGTTTAGATATTCCAAAACCCAAGGCAATCGGTTTATTAGTATAGGTACGTACTTTTTTTAAAAAGTTTATAGTTTTTTCTGAAATATCATTTCTTACGCCGGTAGTTCCTGTTACAGATACACAATATAAGAATCCTTTAGTTTCTGTTGCAATAGTTCTTAATCTTTCTTCTGAGGTTGTTAAAGTTGCTAATAGAATATTATCAATATCATATTTTTTTATTTTATCTGATAATTGAGTATATAATACATTATTTTGTAAACCAATTGGTAGATCCGGGATAATAATACCTGCAATATTTACTTCTTTTATTTTTTTAAAAAGATAATCTGATGAAAAATCTCCTTTGTTATAATTGATTAAAGGATTTAGATATGACATCAGCACCACAGGGATATTTAATTTTATTTTTTTTAAAAGGTTAAATATGTATTCTAAATTGGTTTTATTTTGCAATGCTATATATGAAGAATATTGAATTGTTTTTCCATCTGCTGTAGGATCTGAAAAGGGAACACCTATTTCTATTATATCAGCTCCGTAGTCACTTATTTGGGTTAAAATTTTTTCAAAATCTTCCACTGTTGGGTATCCAGCAGTTAAATAAATTATATTTGCTATTTCATTCTGACGTTTTAATTGTTCAAATTTATCTTTTAGTTTCATAAATATTCCTCCACAATATTTAAATCTTTATCGCCTCGACCAGAAAGATTAACAATTATAATTGTGTTTTTATCTAAAGTAGGTGCTATTTTTATTGCATACGATAATGCATGCGAACTTTCTAAAGCAGGGATTATTCCTTCTTGTTTTGTTAAAATTTTAAATGCTTCTAATGCATCATTGTCTTTTATATATGTATAATTTACTCTTTTTGAATCTTTTAAAAATGAATGTTGAGGCCCTACTCCTGGGTAATCAAGTCCAGCAGAAACAGAATGTGTTTCCATAACTTGGCCATTATCATCCTGCAATAAATAACTGTATGCTCCATGTAGTACACCCGGTCTGCCTACTGATAGGGTTGCTGAAGTTTTACCACTTTCTATTCCAAGACCACCGGCTTCTACACCAATTAAATTTACTTCTTTATCTTTAAGGAATTCATCAAAGATTCCCATGGCATTACTACCGCCTCCAACACAGGCAATGATATAATCTGGCAATTTATTTTCTAATTGTAATATTTGATTTTTAACTTCTTTTCCAATTATTGATTGAAAATTTTTGACAATCGTAGGGTAGGGATGAGGTCCAACAGTTGAGCCTATGCAATAAAATGTATTCGATACATTTGCTACCCAATCCCTTAAAGCCTCATTAATAGCATCTTTTAATGTTCGTGAACCTGATTTTACAGCAATTACTTCAGCGCCGAGCAATTGCATTTTCATTACATTACTTTTCTGCCGCTGGACATCTATTTCTCCCATATAAATTGTACATTTTAATCCTAATAATGCACATGCTGTTGCTGTTGCTACACCATGTTGGCCTGCACCTGTTTCTGCAATTACTCGCTTTTTATTCATTTTTTTAGCAAGTAGTATTTGCCCTAATGTATTATTTATTTTATGAGCACCAGTATGTAATAAATCTTCTCTTTTTAAATATATTTTTGCACCACCTAAATATTTTGTTAATCGCTTTGCATAATACAAAGGAGTAGGGCGTCCAGCATAGTTTGTTAAATAATATTGCAATTCTTCTTGAAAATCTTTTTGTTTTGAAAAAAAGTTATAAAATTTTATTAGTTCTTCTATCGCAACTATAAGAATTTCGGAAACATAAGTTCCTCCATACTGTCCAAATAATCCGTTATTTTCCATATTATTCACTCCTTCGTATAATTTTTATAAATTCTTCCAACTTTTTTTTATCTTTTTTACCAGGAAATTTTTCTAATCCCGAATTTGCATCCACTCCATAAGGATTGTATTGTTGTATTAGTCCTTCTATATTTTTTGGAGAAAGCCCTCCTGCAATAATGAATTTATTTTTTTTAAGCTCATTTAAAATTTCCCATGAAAAACCTGTACCACTACCAGCACCAGGATCTAATAGATAGGCATCAGCAATAGTATTTTTTATAAAATTATTTATTTCTTTAGCTGAATGGAAGTTGTTTGGATTTATTCTTTTTATAATTTTTTTACCTATAATTTTATAATAAGTAGCTACGGGTTCATTTCCATGAAGTTGGATTATATCTATTTTTGTAAAATCTGAAATTTCTTTTACTATTGATGGTTTCATATTCATAAATACTCCTACAGTTGTTGAAAAGATCGGAAGTTTATCGATTATTTTTTTTGCTTTTTGAGGAGATATTTGTCTTTTAGATTTACAAAAAATGAAACCAATAGCATCAGCACCTAAATCAATTGCTAATTTTGCATCATTGTAATTAGTTATACCGCAAATTTTTATAAGTGCCATGCTATAATACCTTGTAAAATTGTTTTAAATTATTACACCTAACAAAGCTTTCACCCACCAGAACTGCATTATATCCAGCAGCTTTAATTTTTTTGATATCTTCAGGTGTTCTTATTCCGCTTTCCGAAATTGAAATTAGATCATCTGGAATAAATTTTTTGAGATTTAATGAATTGTTTATATCAACTGAAAAGTCATTTAGGTTTCTGTTATTTATGCCAATTATTTTTGCCCCGGCATCTATTGCTTTTTTTATTTCATCTTTATTATGACACTCAACAATAGCATCAATACCATATTTATTGCATATTTCAAGAAACTTTGTGAGTGTTTTGCTATCCAGTATTTTTGCAATAAGAAGAATTATATCTGCTTTATAATAGATAGATTGATATATCTGAAAATTATCTATTATAAATTCTTTTCTTAATAATGGTTTGTTTGTTTTTGCCCTGATTTTTTTAAAGATTTCAAGATTACCACCAAAATATTTTTCATCTGTTAGTACAGAAATTGCGGTAATATTTTTATTATCATATTTTTTTAATAAAGTAAGGTAGTCAAATTTATTATCAATTATTCCTGCAGATGGTGATTTCTTTTTTATCTCTGCAATAATTGATATTTTATTTTTATCAAGTGATTTTGAAAATCTAAATTTATTAGAAATAGTTAAGTTTTTTAATATTTGAATATCATACTCTCTTTTTTGCTTATTAACTTCAATTCGTTTGTTTTCAATTATTTCTGTTAAAATATCCATAATTTAACCTCGTTTAATTATTTGTAAAATGTATTAATTCCTGGAGTTTTTTTAAAGCATTTCCAGAATCAATAGACTCATTAGCCAGATTTATCCCTTCCTTAATAGAATTGGTTTTTCCGGCTATATAAATAGCTGCGCCAGAATTATACACAACAATATCTCGATATGGAGATTTTTCACCATTGAGAATATCCATTGCGATTTTTGCATTATATTTAGCATCTTTACCTAAAATTGCTTCTAATGGATATTTTGTTAGACCAAAATCTTCAGGAGCATATCTTTTTTCTATTATTTCATTATTTTTTATTTCAATTGTTATTGTATCACTGCAAATTGAAAATTCGTCAATACCACATGTACCATAGACAAGCATTACATGTTCTATATTAAAAAATTTAAATACTTCTGCTAATTTATAGACTAATTTTTTATCGTATACCCCGATAATTTGTCTTTTGACATTTAAAGGATTGGCAAGAGGCCCAATTATGTTGAAAATAGTTTTAGTGCCAAGTTCTTTTCTTACATTTGCTACATTTTTCATAGCTTTATGAAAATGAGGTGCAAATAAAAAACCTATGCCAATTTCTTTGATTGCATCTATTGCTTTTTTATTTGAAATATTTATGTTGACACCTAATTCTGATAGTATATCCGCACTTCCGGATTTGCTTGATATTGCTTTATTGCCGTGTTTTGCAACTTTTACATTGGCACCTGCAGCTACAAATGCCGTAATTGTTGATATATTAAATGTTCCTTTTTTGTCGCCACCAGTACCGCAGGTATCAATTGCATCAATATTTATTTCTTCAGGAACATCTGCTTTTTCTTTCAAAGCGTTAACAAAACCTGCTATTTCTTCAGGAGTTTCTCCTTTTATTTTTAATGCTGTTAATATTGATGCAATTTGTGAGTCTGTTAATTTCCCATCCATCATCATCATTGCTATTTCATAAGCTTCATTTTTAGTTAAGCTTTGGCATTGTTCTAATAATTTTTCTTTAATTTTTTGCATAATATCCCCCTTGTCATAATATTGCTTGCTTTTTTATGAAAAGATTTTTGATGAGGTTAAGATTAAGGGCTTCTTTTCTGTTTATACTTTAAAAGAAGCCCTTATTTGGTTATTCCTCAACTTTAGGCAGATGTTTTATGTATTCTTCTATTTTTTCCGAAGGAAGTTCATAATCTTCTAATTGATTCTCTACATAATATTCATAGGAACCGAGATCAAGAAAACCATGTCCAGATAAGTTAAATAAAATAGTTTTTTCTTTACCTTCTGCTTTACATTTGAGAGCATGTTCTATAGCTGACTTTATTGCGTGTGAACTTTCTGGAGCAGGGATTATACCTTCGGTTTGAGTAAAGATTTGTGCTGCTTTGAAAACTTCAGTTTGGTGATATGCTTCTGCTTTAATATATCCATGTTTATAAAGATGAGATACTAATGGAGACATTCCGTGGTATCGTAATCCGCCAGCATGGATAGCAGGTGGAATAAATTTATGCCCTAATGTGTGCATTTTTAATAAAGGAGTTAAGCCCGCAACATCGCCATAATCATAAGCAAATGCTCCTTTGGTTAGTGTTGGGCATGAATATGGTTCAACAGCAATAACTTCTAAATCTTTTTTATCGCCTGTCAGTTTATCCTTAATAAATGGAAATGATAGCCCAGCAAAATTACTTCCACCTCCTACACATGCAATAACAATATCTGGATATTCATCCACCTTTTCCAATTGTTTTTTTGCTTCTTCTCCAATTATTGTTTGATGAAGCATAACATGATTTAATACACTTCCTAATGCATAATTTGTATCATCTCTTTTTACAGCCATTTCAACAGCTTCACTGATTGCAATTCCCAAGGAACCAGTAGAATTAGGAGATTCTGCTAAAACTGCTTTACCAGATTCTGTTAAAGTAGAAGGACTTGGGATCACATCAGCGCCAAATAATTTCATAAATACTTTTCTGTATGGTTTTTGCTCATAGCTAACTTTAACCATGAAAACCTGGCATTCTAATCCAAAATGGTGGCATGCCAATGATAATGCGCTGCCCCATTGTCCAGCACCTGTTTCTGTTACTAATCTTTTTATGCCCGCTTTTTTATTATAATATGCTTGTGCTATGGAAGTGTTGCTTTTATGAGAGCCTGCAGGATTTGCTCCTTCATATTTATAATATATTTTGGCAGGTGTTTGTAAATATTTTTCTAAACGATAAGCTTTAATTACAGGGGTAGGCCTACTGATTTTGTAAATGTCTAACACTTCTTCAGGTATGTCAATATATCTTTCTGTACTTGTCTCTTGTTTTATTAATTCTTCTGGGAAAATAGCTTTTAAATCATCTAATTTTATAGGCTTTTTTTCTACTGGATGAAGTGGCATTGCTGGTTTTTCTTTTAGATCAGCTACGATATTGTACCATTGTGTTGGCATTTCTTTAATTTCGAGGTAGATTCTGCTTTCCATTTTAAGTTCTCCTTTTTTTAGGGTTAATAGGGCAAAAAAAAAAGCCGTGATCTTTTGACCACGGCTTTTTTGACTATAAAAAAAGCCGTGGGTAGTCTTTACCACTACCCACGGCTTTTATGCCTTATAGGTAGTGGAACATAACGTTCCACCACCACCAATTATTCATTCTATTTAACGAAATGTTTCTTTCTAAAAATTCCTTTTTCACCATCATGATAATATACTAAAATCTTTTTTTTATAATGTCAAGTCTTTTTTTTTATTATTCGAAAAAAATTTCATCTATAAATAGCCATGCTTTATTTCCATAACCTTTATGCCATTCGGGAAGAATACCTATATTTTCTGCTATTATATGATAAAATTTTGCATTTTTGCAATTTGTTATATCAAATGAATATTTTACAGTTTCTTGCTTAAAATCTTGTTTTTGAGAATTTATTTTTATTTCTTTTAGTTTTTTGTAATTTTTTCCATCATTTGAATATTCAATTATTATTTGTTGTGGAAGGAATATCCAGCTTCTTTGAGCCTTTAAAAAAGTTAAATCTAATATCTTAGGTTCGGCATTGCTTTTCAATTCCACAATAACATCTAAATTGTTTCCCTGAAACCCAACCCAGTTATTATAAAAATTTTCTGGTTTGCCAAATATTCCATCTATTAATTTATTTTTTTCTGGATCGCCATAATTAGATGAAGGATGTGATAGATATGTTAATTTTTTTGCTAATATTTTATATAGATTAATTGATGAATAAAAACTTTTTATTTTATGATATTTTGCGAAAGTTTTGATACTACATGTTTTTTTGACATAGAATGGTTTTTTATATTTTTTAATTTTATTATCAACATGATAATATATTTTAGCATCTTTTAATGGATGTGTTATTGAGATTAAAGTAGAATCATGAAATACAGTCTTTTCTGCTTTGATAGTCGGAGGAGATAAATCTATAATTTTTTGATAATTATAATTAGTTTTATAGAAATTTTCAAAATTATTTTCATTTGTAACAGGAATTATTATAAAATTGAATTTCATAAAGTTAGCATTTAAAATATATTTATCAAGATAGCCGGGACCGCATGTGGCTGTACCCAATGGATTTTGTTTATAATCAAGATTTAATGTTATATATTCACCCGGTTTCAGTTCATTTATATGTCTTGCTTTTTCAATTAAAGCATCATCATAAGGATAAGCACTAAAATTAAATAATGTATCTGATGTTATGAAAAATCCTGTATTATCATTTTGATATATATAGAGCCATCTTGTATCTGTTCTATTTCCACTTTCTTGTGGCATTACATATTTATGAAACAAGCTATCAATATTTTTATGAAAGATACTTATAATACCGGATATTTTTCGATCAATATAAGTCTCATGTTCACCACGTCCATACCATTTTACAAATTTGAAATTTTTGGATAATTTAAATTGAATACCTGCTTTTGCAAGGTACTTAATATTTTTTTCAGGCATAACTTGATATGTTATATTTAGTATTCCATTACCATAAATAGTTAAATCAGATCTTCCACTAAATACCCTATTATTGTTTTTATTTATTATATCAAAATTTGAAGTTATATGTATTATATTATTCTTTAATTTTTTTATATCTAATTTGTTTAAAGATATAGAAAGAGCGTCTAATCCATATTTTTTCCATAATTTTGAACCACGAGAATCATAATTATCATTATCTGTTGGTGGACGATAGAAATTTAATTTACTTGCAGTTGTTATTAATTCTTTATTATTGAAAGTATATTTTTTTATATAACCATTTTTTTTGTCTATTGTTATTGAGAATTTATCATTGCCAATAATTATCTCATTTTTATTTTTCGTTATATTTAGAGCAGGAGTATCTTTATAATTAAACTTATTTTTATGTTTCATAGTAGGGGAATATAGTTGGATTTGTGTATAAGCCAATTCTGTATTTTTATCAATAATTCCTATTGTGTCTTTTGTAAAGAATCTAAAAGTTATGAAATATTCCTTTGTTGAGTTTATTAAATTGTTGTTGTAATCTATAGTTATTTTTATTGAATCTTGGGGAGGACATTCTAAATCATTAATTTGATTTTTTAAAATAGTTTTTCCATTTTCCGAAATTTCATAATTTAAATAAAATTTATTTAAGTTAGTAAATAAGTATAAATTTTTGATTAAAAATTTGTTTTTTGATAATGGATATACTTTTATATTTTCATATGCTTTTTTAACTTCCAACAGATGGGGATGAGGAGTCCTATTAGGAGCTACGAGCCCATTTATACAGAAATTATTATCACTTGGAGTGCCTTTTGGCCCAAAATCTCCACCGTAAGCCCAAAATTTTTTACCGTTTTTGTCTTTTTTATATAATCCTTGATCAACCCAATCCCAGATACATCCTCCCTGTAACATATCATATTTATATATTACATCCCAGTAATCTTTTATAGCACCAACACTATTTCCCATTGCATGATCATATTCACACATTATAAGTGGTCTATCATTATATTGTTTTGCATAATTTTTTAACCATCCAAGTGATGAATACATTGGACAATATATGTCTGTATGTTTGTCAAGTAATGCTCTTTCATATTGAACAGGCCTTATATTATCTCTTTTTTTTATCCAATTATATATTTCAACAAAATTTTTCCCGAAACCAGCTTCGTTTCCCATCGACCATATTATTATTGAGGCATGGTTTTTATCTCTTTCTACCATTCTAATTGCTCTATCTAAATGAGCTTTCATCCATTCTTTTTTAGTTGCAAGAGTGGTTATTGAATCGTATCCCATTCCATGTGATTCAATATTGGCTTCATCAATAACATAAAGTCCATATTTATCACATAATTCATACCATAGAGGATCATTAGGATAGTGAGATGTCCTGACTGTATTTATATTATTTTGCTTCATTAATTTTATATCTTTTAACATAGATTTTTTTGAAATTACATGTCCTGTATAAGGATCATGCTCATGACGATTAACACCTTTTATATAAACATATTTCCCATTTACTAATAAATGACCATTTTTAATTTCTATATTTCTAAAACCTATTTTTTGGTTAATTATATCAATAGGTTTATTCTTTCTTTTTAATACAATTTGAAGGCCATAGAGATTTGGCATTTCAGCAGACCATTGTTTTACTTTTTTTATATATTTTTTAATATTGATTATTTTAGAAGATGAAATATTGATAGATTTTATAGTTGTATCAAATATTAGATTATTTTGATCTTTTAGGATTAATTGTAGATTTAATTGTTTTTGTTCATTTTTATATAGATTCTTTAATTCAATAGAGGCGTCTAATATACCATTTTTATATGTAGAATCAAGAGTGCTTTTAATAAAAAAATCTCTTATAAAAGTTTTAGGAACTGCATAGATAAATACATCTCTTGTTATACCACTAATTTTCCAAAAATCCTGATCTTCTAAATAACTTCCATCAGAATATCTAAATAATAAAACAGCTAATATATTTTTGCCGGTTTTTATAAATTTAGAAATGTCAAATTCTATGGAAGTTTTACTTCCTTCACTATAACCAACAAATTTACCATTTACCCATACATAAATAGCAGAACTTGCACCTGCAAAATGTAAAAAAACTTCTTTATTTGAGAATGATTTTGGAATTTCAAAACTTTTTCTAAATGATGTGGCTCTATTTTTTTCAATTGGAATATATGGCGGGTTACCTTTTCCCCATGGATAGGGAACATTAGTATAAATAGGGATACCATAACCTTTTATTTCCATATTGCATGGGATTTCGATTTCTTCCCATTTTTCATCATTAAAATTTATTTTGTAAAAATCTGCAGATCTTTTTGTTATATCTTTTGAAAAATGAAACTTCCATTTTCCATTTAGTAAGATATAATTTTCAGCATTATATCTTTTATCAAAATTTGCATCATTATAATTTAGATAATGAAAACACGATGCATGTGGTTTTTCAGTATTAACACTAAAAATTTCAGGATCTTCAAGGTATTTCAAATTTTGAGCATGACTGTGAATATGACTTATTAAAAAATAAAATATTAAAATAGAAGTATAAATAATAAAATTTTTTATCATATTTTGGCTCCTTTTTTTAAAAATTTAAAAAAATTTATCCATTTTGTCAATGAATTTTTTTATTAAAAAATAAGATTAATTATATGAAGATTTTATCAATTTTTTATGAAACAAAATGGGAAAAGGGTAACCCTTTAAAATTAGGTTACCCTTTTTCAAAAAATATATTAAAATGAAATATTTAAAGTAGCATAAAATATTCTGTCTTTATATAAAGGTATTAAGGTATTTATTCCTTTACTTGTATATTCAGGGTATCTCACATATTCATTTAATAAATTGTCTCCATTTAAAGAAAATGCTAAATTTTTTATTATATTATAGGTAACTTTTACAGATAATAAATCAAATGCTTCAGGCTCAGGATTTACAATTTGAACATCTGGATTTACAATTTTTACAGAATGAGGTTTACCAAAATAAGAATTAAAGATTCCGATAGATAACTTATTTTTATTATATATAATACCTGTTTTTACCATAAGGTTAGGATGTAAGGCAGCATCTTCTATATTATCTTCATTTTCATTTTTCTGATATGATAAAGCAGCAGTAATTAAAACATTTTGGGTTATAGTGTATTTATTTTCTACTTCGAAACCATAAAAGTCAAAAGTTCCTCCATTATGATATTTTAAATATCCACCAAATGGCTGATTCGATTCATCAACATGCCATCGTCTTATGATTATATCTTTTAGATGACTTTTAAAAAATGTGAGAGAAGTTTGCATTTTGTCATTTTTATAAAATATTTCCGCTTCAAATGTGCCTATAAGTTCTGGATTAATATCTAAATTTCCTCTGAAAACAGGATGACTAAAAGATGTTTCTAAAGGATAGGCTTTTCTAAAAGCAGTACTATATAATATTTTTGTACCAAAATTTTTATTTAATCTGGCAATTAATCCTATTCTTGGTGATAAATTTGCATCTAAATCTTGTAATCTGTTATATTGTAAACCAGCTACAATTTTATATTTATTTTTGAAATATTTATCTGCCTGAAAATAAAAATTATATGAATTTAAGTTATTATCAATTAAAAGATCACCATAATAATCTTCTTTTTCAAAAGTTCCACCAAAAACAATATTGGTATTTTGTTTTGGAGTATAAAAAGATGTAAATTCAAATAAATAATCTAATCCATAATTAAAATCGTCATCTTCTAAATCCATTATATGTTTGTTAAAAGTGAAATTGAATTCAGTGTTTAGTTTTTCATTGAATGTATGAATATATTTTAAATTTGTGAATATAGTAGTCTGATTTACACTCGAATGAGGATCTTTAAATGTCCATGCATTTTGAGAACCACTTAATCCATAAGGTTTGAACTCTCCAAAGAATGATTTTAGTGAGAAATTTTTATAATTAAGATTGAAAAGAACACCTAAAGTTTTTCTATCGAAATGAGCAGCATAATTATATAAATTATAATCAGTGAAATCATATAATGGACCATCATCCTGTAAATGTGATATACTAAATAACATATTTAAATTTTCTTTTTTATATAAGCCAGTATAATTTTGTTGAAATGTATTATATGTACCATACATCAAACTAACATTAGATTTAAATCCTTCATTTTTGGCTGTTTTAGTTATTATATTTATAACGCCGGAATAAGCACATGAACCATAAAGGACAGAACCCGGGCCTCTAATTATTTCAATGTGATCAATTGCATCAATAGGAAATGTAGTGTAAACAGAATTGTTTAATCCACCAGATATTGGATCCCTGATAGGCCTACCATCCATAAGAATTAAAATGTGATTATTATATGGTGTTAGAGATTGACCTCTCATTACAATTAAGTTGTCAGAAAAGACATTGGCAGATATAAAAATAGAGCTTATTACTTTATTTAAAATCTGCCCTAAATTTTGAGCAGCAAAATTATTTATTTCTTGATTTGTTAGAACTGTAATTATACCAGGAGCATCATTTAGATTTTCTTCTATTTTAGAAGCAGTACTTACCTGGAGATTTAGTATATCTTCTAATGACATATTCACTAACTCGTTAATATCCTGAGCAAAATTTAAATTTGCAATAAATAAAAAAGCAAGTGTAAAAAATACAGCCTTTTTCATTTTACCTCCTTTTTAACTTATTGTATTTGAATATAACCGATTATTTTCAAAATATCAAATAATTTTTTGTTTACTATTTTGTTAGTTTTATTCAGTAAAATTGTAAAGAAACCATATTAATTGTTGTTTAGTTTTTTAATTAAGATAATGCTTTATTTATACAACATAATCACTTTTTTATAATATTTCTGTCTGTCTTATATCACTTAGTTTTTTAATATTGAAATACATTAGTCTTCCTAATGAATGAATTCATTCTCCTGCTAATCATCTGTTAAGATATACATTTAAGAGCCTACTAACCATATTCCTCAAAGTTTTAAGTTCATCTATAACGGTGTGTTGAGGGCTTGAATTCTATTTTATTAATTTACGGGTTTTCAATTCGTCTATAACCTGTATTGTATGCTTGTAACTATTGTTGAAGTATAATGATATTTTTTGAGCATCTTTGAATTCTCATTATACAAAGTGTTGATTCTTTTCTGCAATGGACATATTGTCCATATGGATTTTCTCAATTTAATGAGATTTTTTTTAATTTATGTACATAGTCTGAACAGTTAACAGTTTCTGGAGATAAATCTGATATTATTTTATTTTTAAGAAACCTTGCTTCCTATCCAGCC
>CAYLKS010000040.1:0-26456 GCA_964384205.1 uncultured bacterium
GGCCCAGTTTGTGCTGCCGCTGTTTGTATTCCTGATGGGTTTGATACTACAGGTATAAATGATTCTAAAAAATTATCTAGCAAAAAGCGAGAATTATTCTATAATAGAATTATAGAGGAATGTATTTATAGTTATTCAATGGTAGATAATAATATGATAGATGCTATTAATATTTTAGAGGCAACTAAATTAGCGATGCGTCAGTGTATTTATAAAATACCAGACGCTGATTTTGCTTTAATAGACGGTAATTTTGTTCCTAAGTTTATTATTATTCCAGCGCAAGCTGTGATAGGGGGCGATAGGTTGTCAGTTTCTATTGCAGCTGCTAGCATAGTGGCTAAAGTTGTTCGTGATAATTGGGTTTTAGAGGCCCATAAAAAGTATCCAATGTATGGTTGGGATCATAATAAAGGCTACGGCACTAAAGAACATCGCGCGGCTATTGAAAAATATGGTCCTTGTGAATTACATAGAAGAAGTTTTAAATTAGTATAGTAAGATGTTAAAATGTTTAAAGGTGAGATACATAATATGGAAAATTTAATGGTTGTAGAAATATATGAAAATAATGGGTGGAAAATTAAAAAATTTGAGGACATAACAATAGGATCTTTATTCAGGTTGAGAAATCCAAATACGGGGGAATTACATGAATATAAAAACAGTACAGTGTTTAAATCTACATCAATACCAAAGCCTAATAAAGATGGTATATTGTATGTGGATATAGATGAATAGACATATAAACACAATAAATGGAGAATTAAAATGAAGAATTTTATTAGTAGAATTGAATGTGTAGTTGAACCAAGTTTATATAATAATAAAGAAGGTGAAAGTGTTCAAATAAATGTGCGATGTAGAGCGGGTGACCTAGAATGGAATATAACAAAAATTGAGCCGAAAGATTTTTTGATGTCCAATCTGGATTTGGTTTTTGATTATCTTAAAGAAGAAATTAAACATGCTCTTTTGAACAAGGCTAAAAAGGAAGATTTAAAGCCTGGAGGGCTATTTAAAATTGAAGAACTTCCAAGGAAATTAAAATATAAAGAATATGTACACAATGAGACAGATAGTAATGCTGATAAAGCACACATATTTGGTTTAGAAGATAATGAAAAATTTATGAGTAATTTTTTATACTCATTGCATGAAGTAGAATTTGATATGGAAGTTGATACTAAAACTGGTGAGAGTTGGATTTTAAGGGTAAACGGCGTAGAATTAAAAAAACCCGTGAAGGGATAAATAATTATGCAACAATATTTAAATAAAATACATAATAAAGATATAAATGAATTGTTACGTGAATTACCAGATAAATCAGTAAATTGCATATATTCAGATATAGATTATAATGTAGGCATTAAATATAAAGGTAGGAGTTATACAAAAGCTTTTGATAAATATATGTCTGAATATATAGGACTAGCATCTGAATCTACCCGTATTTTAAAAGATGATGGTAGTGCTTTTTTTATTAATTATCCACGAAATAATGCTTATTTGTGGGTTCAGTATTTAGATAAGACATATTATGATGTTCAAGAATATGTTTGGGTTTATAATTCAAATATTGGACATTCACCTCATAGATTTACTACAGCACATAGATCTATTTTACATTGTAGAAAATCAAAATATAGTAAATTTTATAAAGAGAATGTAGCAGAACCATATATTAATCAAAATGATAAGCGAATAAGGCGTTTATTAAGAAAGGGTAGTAAAGGTAGAGCTCCTTATTCGTGGTTTTACGCCGATTTGGTGAAAAATGTAACTAAACGTGCGAATTATATAGATCATCCATGCGTTATTCCGCAAAAAGTTTCCGCGTTACTTATTAAAAGTGTCACTAAACCTAAAGACATTGTGTTAATTCTTTTTGCAGGATCAGGAAGCGAAATAGATGTGTGTAGAAAATTAAATCGGTATTGGATATCGGCTGATTTAAATGAAGAATACTGTGATTATATTGAAAGAAAGTTAGATAACTACATGTTGGAGTTTAAGGAGAGCTAGATGCATATTACACACTATGATAGTATGAAGAAGTTAGTGTTTTTTAGTTGTAATCAGTGCCAATACCATAGTGTAAAGGACGTTGCTGATATGCTGACGGATAATTGTGTGATTAGGGTTGAAGTAGTCTGCTCAGTGTGTGGCAAAAATAAAATAATGTATATACTTAATTGTAATGACATAGCTTATGCTAGAGATCTTCAAGGTAAACTAGAAGCTCTTCATGCTGAAGATGATGTTTAGAAGAGTAATTAATAAAACTGGATATATGCTTATGGAAAGGGGATTGTATGGATAATAGGTTTATTACAAATTGGGATGATTTATTTATGAATATGGTTTATTTAGTAGCTATGAAAAGTAAAGACGAAAATACTCATGTTGGTGCTGTTGTTGTGGGGCCAGATAATGAAGTAAGATCAGTAGGATATAATAATTTTCCCCGTGGAATTAATGATAATGTTTCTGAAAGACAAGAGCGGCCAGAAAAATATCAATGGTTTTCTCACGCTGAACGAAACGCGTTATATAATGCTGCAATGGTCGGAATACCTTTAAAAGGATGCCGCTTGTACACAAATGGTATGCCTTGCAATGGTTGTGCTTGGGGTATAATTAATTCTGGAATAGTAGAGGTTATAGTCGATAAAACTTGGGATGATAATAATTATAACCAATGGGTTAAAGAAGCGGAACGAACAAAAATAATGTTTAAAGAAGCAGGGATAAGTGTGCGTTTTTGGGAGGGTGATTTGATAAATATAGTAAGATACAGAAATAAATCAATTTTAACATAACGGAGGCTTTATGGCGACAGTAGAAAATTGTTGTGATATTGCGTATGTGAAGAAAAGATACTATAGGAGATCAAATATGGCAAAACGAAAGCCTCGTTTACCGCGTAAAGAGGATGAATGTATTAAACACGTGAGAAATTTTTTAAATCGAAATAAAGATAAATATAAGACCGATTTTAAAATTATAAAGGATACTGAAGAACACTTTGTACCAGAGATAGGTAAATGTGTTATTTCTGATGCTGTTATTTGTGATGTACATGAAAGGAAATATAGAAATAAGGTTATTACTAAAATGCGTCGTGTTATTTCATTAGAATTTGAAGAGCATAAACAGAATTATTCTATTTTAAAAGATATTACTCGTTGTCCCTCGATTCATGTTCCATTAAGAAAATTATATTATTTTCGACCATTTGATGCGCAGTATTGGATCAAAATAGATATGGATGGGACACCTATTTGTATTCCTTATAAATATATTGCTAATAATAGTATTAATATAAACGATATAGGTGCTCAAGGCCAATTTACTTCGAAGCAACAAACTAACATGATTCTTGCAGCTTCGCGTAAGGACGATGGTAAATTTCCTGATTATGTTATAATTGGTTGGCGTGCTATTTTTAAAGAATTTAATAGAATTTTAAAATCTTATGACGCAAAAGAGCCTATTAATTTACTTAAAGGTAATTAATTGCATGGAAAATAAAAATTATTTTAATGGTAGCAATTTTTTATCTAGCAAAAATGAATTTGTATTCTATAATATAGGTAAGGGTTAGTAGATTTTTCTACTGACCCTTTTTTAATATACTATATTATATATGGAGGAAAAAATTATGCCAGCGAATGACAATAGTAAGGGACAATATGATGGGTTTCAACTGCTCCCTGGAGAAATGGGAAGTGATTGGGTGTTTAGTGGAGACAAAGCTTTAAGTAACCAAGCGCCCGGCGATAAAATTTCTAATCCACAATATTATTTTGTAGAAGGTAGGTATAGTGGAGATAGAACGCGTGTGACTTTTGGATACGATAGCCAACAAAATCCTGAAAGAGAAGTTAATGATGGATATTTAGGCCATGGTGTTGATTGGTCATTGTTTAATTATAATCCTTATGGTGGCCGTGGAGATGGTAAAAATCCTAATTTTAGAATCATGAATGATTGGCTTGATATTACTGGTTTGGGTGATATTGATGTAGAAAACCGTGGTTTTAGTGATAAAAAAGAAGTCTCAGCCGATGGAATGCTTCAATACCATAATTATCCAACGGAAGGATACAGCTCTTTTGGTAAAACCACTGGTGGCGCATCGCCTGATAAGACTTGGAAATGGAATGGGAATACTTGGATTCCAGCTTCTTAATAATTAAATAATTATAAATTTTTATCTAGCAAAATTGTGATTTTATTCTATAATATAAGTGCAATGCCTAAAAGCCGTGCTCCGTGCGGCAGCGTGAATTGAAACCTTAATAAAAGAGAAGGGACGAGCTAATGATACTAGAAGCAGAGGCTGAATCTCCCACTCAGCGTACACAATGTATTGTATGTGGAACATATTGGGGAGTGGGAGAGTATAACGGAAGTCATGGTATTTGTATTAATTGTTTTGCAGAATGGGCGATAATTAGACGGCCTTGTTTTGGGGATATAAAAAATTGTTCTGATGAACAATGCACGTTGAAAAAATATTGTATAGAATATTATAATGAAATATTAAAAGGAACGGATTAATGGAATTAAATAAAATTTATTGCGGCGATTGTCGTAATATGGATAAAATAGATGATGAATCTATTCATCTTACTGTAGGTTCACCGCCTTATGCTGTAAACAAAGAATATGAATCTTATGTTAAGTCTTTGGATGAACATTTTAAATTATTATTTGATGCTTATAAAGAAGTAGTGCGTGTAACTGTACCAGGCGGGAAAATATGTATTAATATAGGCGATAATGTTGTTGGGTCTGCTTATAACGGCGGGTTTCCTGAAGAAATTATGATATTGCCTAAGGTAGCGGATTACTTACGTACTTTAGACACTTATTTACATGCACGAATTATATGGGAAAAGGATGATCCTTGGGCTAATAATTCTCATGTCAGTTTTCATAGTAAGATACAACATGGATCGTATCGTGTTTTACCCGCTTGGGAGTATGTTTTTGTTTTTAGGAAAGGTAAAACGGATAGGTTAGATAAGTCAGCCAAAGATGGTAGGTGGATTACTAAAAAAGAATGGAAAAAATTAGTACATGGTGTATGGAGAATTAGATCTGTTCAACGTAATAATATTCATGAAGCAATGTTTCCTGAAGAATTAGCTGCAAATTGTATAAAATTATACAGTTTTCCTGGGGACACCGTTTTAGATACTTGGATGGGGTCAGGAACAACCGCTGTGGCAGCGA
Source organism: uncultured bacterium (assembly GCA_964384205.1). GTDB lineage: Bacteria > JAGOEH01 > JAGOEH01 > JAGOEH01 > CAYLKS01 > CAYLKS01. The sequence continues at coordinate 5,248 of CAYLKS010000040.1, forward strand.
AAAAATTAGGACGTAATTTTATAGGATATGAATTGCGAGAAGAATATGTTAAATATGCTAAGGCAAGGGTTGAATCGCTTTCACCAAATCTTATTGAAAAACCTAGTGAATATATTGATAAGACGGTAAGTAAATTAGATCAAAACATTTTATTTGGAGATTGATTTATGTATCCTTGTGATTGTGAAGATATGAAATGGATGGTAGATAATAATAAGGTTTTTCAAAAAGAAAACAATAAATGGTTGTTAGTGTGGAAAGAAATTGATAGGGATGCGGCTACTACAACTATTAATAACTATGCGGTTACAATAAATTATTGTGTTTTTTGTGGTAAAAGGATAGGAAATAATTAAAGGAGGGGTTATTATGTCAAAATCAAGAAAAAAATTACAAAAAGGACTAGAGTATTTAGCACAAGGTAAATTTAAAGCAGCATTAAAATATTTAGAGTTGGCGGTTCGTGCTAAGGGTTCTAATTTGGAGCACGACGCTGCTGCTTGGTGGATGGTCAATGTTGCTAAATATCGCAGGGAATGGAAAAAACGTAAGTACGGTAATGCTAATTTGTATTATTATGAAGATGCACATACTGGTAAAGCGTGGTCAGATTTAGAAATTGCCGCGGTTTTATTAGCTCCGAATACCAAAGTTATGAATAAATATTTGGTAAGGTTTTTGGGTCGTAGTCCTGAATCGATAAGATTTCAATATCGATACGCTCATGGACGTGCGCTTTCTTCATGGTTATCAGAAAGTGGTGAGCGTTATACTAGATACACCCAGACGATGAAAGTAAAAAATAGACTTGGTGTTTGATAGCACCAACACTCTGTGGCAGCTAGAATATACTTAATACGTCCAATTTTTAGTTGGTGGCTCAATCAATGTGAAGAGCGTCTGATATAAAAAGCTGCTTATATTAGACTGTATATTCTCCAGAGTGTTGTCTATATATAGGAGCGTGATGAATTTTATCACGCTCCACTTTAAAAAAATGAGGCAAAAAGATTGAAAAAAAATATATTAGTGGTTGACAATTTAACAGATAGAATTATATTTTTTATTGAACGTTTCGGTTCTCATAATTTAACTATAATTGAGAATTCTGAAGATGCAATTTATTATTTAAAACATAATGTATATGATTATATATTTTTTGGTGGAAATTTAAATGAAACAGGAAGAGGATGTGCTGAAGTGGCTATATTTTTAAAGGACAATCCCGATAATCCCAACAACAATAGTATGTTGATTATACATAGTTGGGACGTTTCTATTGTCTATTTAATTTTACAGTCATTACCTAAAGCGATTTATTTACCATTTACTGAATCTGATTTTACTACTTTGTTTAATATTTAAGCGAAGCCCTCTTATAATTTAAATTGGTAGGAGGTATAAGAAAATGACACACAAAGAAAGTTTACTGCCTGGTTTTAGCCTAATGGGAAGACCAGCTTTAAAACGTTTCCGTGATGAGATGGATGATTTATTTGATAATTTTGTATCGAATTTTTTTAGTGATAATTGGAAATTATCGTTGTTTGACGATATACAACCCAAAGCATCTTTTCCTAAAATAAATGTTAGTGAAGATGATAGTACATATACCGTTGATATTGCTATAGCTGGTTTTGATAAAAATGATATTAAGTTAATTCTTAATGATAACGCACTTTTTATCGAGGCTAATAAGCAAGAACAAAATGAAGAAGAAGATAAAACTTATTTACGACGCGAAATTTCACAGCGTGCTTTTAAACGCGTTGTTAGATTTCCTGAAAAAATAAGTAGTGATGGTGCTGAAGCCTCTTATGATAAAGGTATTATTAGTTTTAATGTTAAAAAAGATATAGATAAAGAAAAAGATGATTCTATAGTTATAGAAATTAAGTAGTATTTAAAGTATTTTGGGGGCTTCGCTTAAATATCAAATAAGGAGGTGTTAAGTTATGCCTAGACGAGATGGAACAGGTCCAGATGGTAAAGGTCCACGTACTGGTAGAGGGGCCGGTCCTTGTAAAAAAGGAACCACACGAAAATCACCGCGTAAGGGACGAAAAGGCGGAAGGAAGTAAATAAATAATAAAAGATAAATAAGGGAAAAGGAGAGAATTATGGCTAGATATTATGAAGCGGATGATACCGCTTATAGAATTATGGAAGATTTAATAGATGATCGCTTTGGTGGTTTGAGAGCAGCGAATATTAAAATATTGATTGATGCTAAACCTAAAATTGATAAATTAACAAAACGTATGACATTCGCATCGATTAAATGTGCTAATGAGATAGAGCGGTTTTTTACTCGTACGGGTCAAAATTTGGCTGGTGTTGATTATATTATTTTTCTTTCGGAACTAGTTTGGGAATTAGCCAACGATAACGATAAAAAACGTATTTTATCGCATGAATTGCGTCACGCATTTATAGATGATAAAGGTAATTATAAAACAATTAAGCACGATATTGAAGACTTTTATGCGGAGATAGAATTAAATAAAGATGATCCTATGTGGGCGCAAGCACTAAGCACAATATCAATTGCGAAATATGATCAATTAAAAGCAGAGGAAAAGGCTAACCGTTAAAAGGGGGTTATTATGACACAATTAAAAGAATTTACTGGTAAAGAACGCATGCTTATAGACTGGATGTCTGTAAGAAATGCTATTTTACGTGCTGATAGTGGTGAAATGAAGGTAACATACAGACGTAACGAATTTTCCAATGGTATAATAGGTCTAGTGGTAGAGCTGGATTTAAATTTTGATGAGGCGTTACCACAAGAATTTACCGAGGATGAAAAAGCCGCTATAGAGGCTGCAAAGCAGAAAAAATAATTAAACTAACCGTTATAGTAGAAGGTCTAATTTGTTAATGTTCATTACGTATTTAAAGACACCATCACAAATTAAAGAAATTGAGAAAGCTAATAAATTAGGTTCTGAATTTTTGTTGATATGCCATAATTATATTCGAGTTGGTGTATCAACATTAGAATTAGAAGAGTTAGCGATTAAGTTCTGTGAAAAATATAAAGTACGCCCTGTTTTTTATAATTTTAATGGATTTCCGAATCGTTTATGCGTTTCTATTAATGACGAAATTATTCATGGTTTACCATCAGATAGAGTTATAGCTCCCGGCGATGTTGTTAGTGTTGATTTTGGATTAGCGCTTAATGGATATGTAAGTGATTCAGCTTTTACAAAAATAGTCGGATCATCTTCTGATAAAGTTAAATCACTAGTGCACGCTACTAGATCGTGTTTAATTGAAGGCATTAAGAAAGCTCATGTTGGAAATAGATTAAACGATATTTCTAATGCAATTTATAACGTTGCTATAAAACATAAGTTTAAAGTGGTGCAAGATTTTGGAGGACATGGTGTAGGTATAAAACTTCATGAATACCCACCAGTATCAAACTATGTTACCAAGTTAGCTGTGAATTTACCTTTAAAAATAGGTATGGTTATTGCTATTGAGCCAATGCTTGTTGAAAATACAAATAAGTATAAAGTATCATCTAATGGGTGGACTATTTTAACTGCGGACGGAAAAAATGCTGCACATTTTGAAAATTCTGTTGCTATATTAAAAAATGGCCCACAAATTTTAGGTAGTATGCTATAATAAACATAGGAGGTTAGTTATTATGGGATTAGAAAAAGCTATTAAAGAAGTGAACGAAGCTATTAAATATGCTGACGAAGTTGCTAAAAAATTAACTACAAAGACACGGAAAAAACTTCCTAAAAGTGTATTTTGCGGTCCAAATAGAAGTTTTCCAGTGAATGATTGCGCTCATGTTAGAGCCGCGAAAGCTTATTTAAAACGTTCTAAATTTTCTGCCGCGACCCAACGTCGCATAGCTGCTTGTATTAATAGACGTGCAAAAGAGTTGGGGTGTCCAGGATCTACACCGGCTAAAGCAAAGGGTGCCAAAGAAGATGTAGAATTAAAAAAACTTATGGATAGCGAACTCTTTGCTGCTACTAAAAAATTAGTGAACCAATCGCTAGAAACGAGCGGTTTGGAATTAGATTTTGATGAATGTAACAACTGTGTATAATAGGAGTACATTAGAACTGTAATTATACGGGAGCTTTAACATGGTAACTCATTCTGATTTGGAAATACCTTTTGCTAAAAAACTTTTTGATGCTATAAATTGCGGTATAGTTGTTATTGATGTTGATAATAGAGAAATTGTATATGTAAATAGTGCGGCTCTTATTATGATTGGTTGTAGAGACGATGTTTTGTTAGGTCACCCATGTACTGAGTACTACTGCACTCAAGATCCAGCATCTTGTCCTTTAATAACCAATAATATGTTCTTAGAAAATTATGAAACATCGATAACTAGAGATGATGGTACGCAGCTTATTATAAATAAAACTATTAACACTGTTTTATATGGCACTAAAAGGTATTTAGTTGAAAGTTTCGTAGATATTACTAAATTAAAAGAAAACGATAATCGTATACACGCATTACTTGAATTATCAGAAAGTCGTATGAAATCTGAAAAAGATATTGCCAGATTTGCATTGGCTAAGGCTATAGAATTGACTAATAGTGAACTAGGCTATTTACAATTAATTAATGACACTACTGAAAAAGAATCGAATTTAAATTTTTTTGTGTGTACTTCTATGGATCATAGTATACAAGGATCGGCAGAAGACGCTGATTGTCCTATAAGTATGTATAGTATGATAACTGATTGTATAAGAACAGGCAAACCAATAGTTAATAATAATTATATAAATGAACCAAATAAGCAGAATTTGCCAGAAGGTCGTTTTGAATTAATAAGACATTTGAGTGTGCCAGTTAGAAATGGTAATGATGAAATAGTGGCTGTGATGGGGGTTGCCAACAAAGAGACTTTTTATAGCGATTTTGATGTTGAGCAATTACAGTTATTTGCTAATAATGCGTGGCAAATCATAAAAAGAAAACGCTTGGATCAGGCGCTTATTTGTAGTCAAAATAGGTATAAAACTTTAGTAGAAAAAGCTCCCGCTGCAATATATGAAATAGATTTTACAGATATGCGTGTTATAACTGCTGATGGTAATATATCTAGTATGACTGGGTATACTAAAGAAGAATTATTATCGATGACTGGTTTAGATCTTTTGGTTCCAGAATCTCAAGAGAAATTTAAACGTAGAGTTAAAAAAGCACTAGCGGGCGAAGAGGTGCCCAGCGAAGTTGAATATACAATAAAGACTAAAAGCGGTGAACTTAGGAAAGGATTTTTACAAATTAATTTAAGGAAAAGAAAAGAAGATGGTCATATTATAGCTTATGTTATAGCTAGCGATATTACAAAATTAAAAGAGTTGGAATATAAAGCCAGGACATATCTTGAATTAGCCCCCTCAGTGTTTGTTATATTTGATAAGGATGCAAATATAGTTTTTATAAATGGATATGGTATGAAAGTACTAGAATGTGATGAAACTATTATAGGCAAAAATTGGTTTGACGTGTTTGTGTTGGAAAAAGATAAGAAAAGATTATTTAATATTTTTAGTAGTTTAGCAAATGGTTCTAACGAACTTTTGGCCCACGAAAATGAGGTTGTCACTTATAAAAATAATTTACGTGTAATAAATTGGCGAAACACTGTTTTAAAAGATACTTCTGGTAAGATTATAAATATAATTTCCGCAGGGCATGACGTAACAGAACAAAAATTGTTAGAGAAAAAATTAGAGGCGTATTGGAAAAAAGAAGAAGCTAGATTGAAGGATCATTTAAAATCATTGAGTTTTAAATCACAATAGTTTGGGGGTATAACACGGTCATGCCAGATATTGATCCTAAATTACCAGTTGGTATAGTTAATGCTATTATAGATAGAATAGCTGATTTTACTAAAGAAATAGAATTATTACGAGCACAATTACCAGAAAATAATGAGTTTCATAAATCGTTAAGTGATACAGATACGAAATTATCTGGCATGATTACTAAGATGTCAGAGAAACTGGATAAAACGATGACGGTTATTAAAACAGTATTTGTGTTGGCGATGATAGTTGTTGGTTTATCTTTTTTTGGCGCTCAAATTTTAAATTACCAATATAAAAAAAATTTAAATACTGAAATATCACATAAAATGCATGAACAAATTACTAAAGAACGTAAAGAAGATTTGAAGAAAATAATAGATGCTTTTGACAAATTAAAAAAATCTAAAGAAATGAAAAATAATTTAGAAAGGTAAAGGATATTCATATGAATACACACAAAGAATTAATGGAAAAGGTTGTTGTAAATTCATACAAAGATTGTGCGTTATATATCAAAGAAATAGATAAATGTAGAATTCCGGTTTGTAATAAACCTCACAGCGAATGTATGTGTAAAGAATCTGAAATGGATGAATTTTGTGTATGGATTACTAAGTTTATGAAATCAAGCCCTGATTTACAGGAGCTTGATTTTGTTTTATCTGACCAAGGCTTTGAATTGCCGCCTATCGAGGATGAGTATGAAAATTCTTGGTTAAATAAATTGCGTAGATTTATCGGAAATGTTTTATATTAAATTATCTCGTTAAATAAAATTGCTATTTGCGGGAGATAGTAAAAGGAGGGCAGTTATGTATAAAGATAAATTTGTAATGTCGGTGCTGTATAATAACAAACCTTTAAGAGAAATTAGAGATGGAGATTTAAAAAAAGTAGTAATTCCATTTAACAGTGAATACAAAATTTTGTTAAAGAATAAGCACATCGTTCCTTGTACAGCTAGCGTTTCTATTGATGGTAGAAAAATCAGTGAGCTAGGCGATTTTATTATTCACGGAAAATCTTCTATTATCTTAGAGCGCTTCGTAATTGATTCTTTAGACAAAGGCAAAAGATTTAAATTTGTTAAATTAGATCATCCAGATGTAAATGATCCATACGAAGCTGATAATGGTATTATTGAAGTTGAATTTAGGCGCACTAAGAACAAAGTTATTGAATTACATGATATGAAAAATATTAATTCTCCGACATTTGATTGGAGTTACACAGAAAATAGAAATACTGGGTGGTTTTCATCTGATACTTTTTATTATTCAAATAATTCTGGCAGTGTGTTTGATAATATTGTTTTTAGTGACTCATCTTGTGTTGACAGTGGAGCTACTGTCGAAGGATCATCTTCTGATCAACAATTTATGTATTCATCTTTAGATGTGTCTAAAAATCCTGATGTAATATTAAGATTAAAAATGGTCGGTGTGTCTAATAAATATAGTAATTTAGACTATAAATTTTGCGCTAAGTGTGGGTATAAAGCAAATTATGGGGATAACTACTGTGTAATTTGTGGAACTAAATTTTAAAAATTATCTAGCAAAAGTCGTGTTTTATTCTATAATATAAGTAAGGATATGTTAATACTCGAACCGTTTGAAATTTGTCTATTTGCAGAAACTTGTGACTATCGTATAGTATCTATGATGGACACCGCACCACTTATTTGTGAAGGGATTAATTTACATAGAACCAACCAATTTAAGTGTGAATTACTGGAGGTAAACACAATGCCAGAAACAACTAAAAATTATCACCGTGTTCCTGCGACTAGAAAAGTTAAAGGGAACCCACTAAGAACTATTACACTAGGTAAAGGCATTCAAGCATTATATGACGTTAAACGTAAAGTAATAGTTACTTATATTTTTGACCGTAAGAAATATACTATGAAACAAGCTAAAGAATGGGTTAATAAACATAAGCAAAACGCGTCGTTTTTACAAGCAGCGCATAATCAATCTATGTTGCAAACTATAAACGAATTTTATGAAACGTCCAAGGAAGCTGTGTTTGAAAACTTATCTAAATAAGAAAGGAAGGAACTATTCATGAAAGATTTTAAAAAAACCATTTGTTCGCAGCAAGAAAAACATAAAATTGAAGCTTGGGAAGGATCTGTGGTTGAATACCTATATAAAGTTAAAGAAAATCCAGAAATAGCCACATTTGCTCCTGGTAGAATTTACAATATGATAATGAAACGCGGAGTATCAAAAGTTGATGACTCGTTAAAATTACGTGGTTATGATGACCTTGTTGCTTATAATTTTTTTGAAAATAAAATTTTTGGTACGTTAGAATCTTTACATGACATCATGAGATTTTTAAAAGCCTCTGCTCGTAGAACCGAAACTGGAAAACGTATTTTAATATTGGTTGGTCCTGTAAGTAGTGGTAAATCCACTATAGCAGCTTTATTGAAACGAGGTCTTGAAGAAGACCCATTGGAAAAGTTTGCTCTTAAAGGATGCCCAATAAGAGAAGAGCCGCTACATGCTATTCCATTAGCTGATAGGGAGTATTGGGAAAAAGAATTAGGCGTTAAAATTGAAGGAGCTTTGTGCCCTGTTTGTCAGCAACGATTGGATGAAGAATATACTGAAGATGGAGTAAGTCGTTGGGACAAACTTCCTGTTGAAAGAATTTTCTTTTCTGAACAAAAACGTTGTGGTATAGGCACATTTCAACCGAGTGATCCTAAAAGTCAAGATGTAACAGAATTAGTTGGCCGTGTTAATATGTCAAAAGTAGCTCGTTTCGGTGATACAGATCCGCGTGCTTTTCAATTTGATGGTGAGTTACAAGTTGCTAACGGTGGTTTAATAGAAATGATAGAGCTGTTAAAAACTGATATAAAACTTCAATATGTTTTAATATCGTTGGCTCAAGAGCAAGTAATTAAATCACCGGGTTTTCCACAGTTGTACATAGACACTTTAATTTTGGCTCATACCAATGAAACTGAATTTGAGATTTTTAGATCTGATAAAAAGAATGAGGCTTTACATGATAGAATGTATCCTATTTTTGTACCTTGGAATTTAAGAGTCGATGACGAAATTAAAATTTATGAAAAAATGATTAATGAATCGGATTTTAGAGATATTCATATAGCACCTCATACTTTAAAAGTCGCTGCTGAATTTGCTGTTTTATCTCGTCTTACAGATTCAACTAAAGTTACTAATAAAGTGGAAAAGATGAAGTTATATAACGGAGAAGTAACTGATGGTTTCAAAAAATCTGATATCGATGTTAAATCGGTTCGTCAAGAAGGTAAAGATAAAGGCGAAGGTATGTCTGGTATTTCTCCGCGTTTTATTATTAATGCATTGAATGTCGCTTTGGGAAGTAAAGAGGAAAAGAAATGTGTGAATCCGATTGATATTATTAGATATTTGAGAGATAATTTTGACCACCATATTGGAATTGCTGAAGAAGATAGAGATAGATTTTTAAATTTATTGATAGGCGATAAAAATTCGGTTAGTGCCGAATATAAGGAAGTGGCTAAAAAAGAAGTCAACATGGCTTTTCTTTATGCTTACAAAGAACAAGCCACTACTTTGTTTGAAAATTATATGAAAAATATAAGTGCTTTTTGTCGCAAGGAAAAAATTCATGATAGTATAACAGGTGAATATAGTGATCCAGATGAAAAATTAATGAGATCTATCGAAGAATTAATTCCAGTTCCAGAAAATTCTAAATCGGAATTTAGAAACGGTGTGTTTGTTCATAAAGCTGCTGCGTTGGAACGTGGTAATGACTTTAGTTATAAAGATTATCCACCGTTAAAAGAAGCGGTTGAGAAAAAATTAATGGGGGATTTGAAATCGGTTGTAAGTTTGTCTCTCTCTGATAGTACTAATACTAATCCAAAAGTGAAAAAAAGAAGAGACAGGGCATTTAAAACTTTGTTAGAAAATGGATATTGTGAAGAATGTGCTAACGTGCTTTTGTCTTTTATAGGAGAAGTTTTACGTAAAGAAGAATAATGTTTGAAGACATAATAATAGATAAGAAAAAATTGAAAGAAGATGTTGAAAAGGAAATATGCCCATTTTGTGGGTCATCAAGAATAATACGTGTAAATGGAATTTTTAAAAGCGCAAATAAATATATTATAACATTCAGATGTGTTGATTGTACTAAATTATGGCATGCCGCTTATAATGCTGATTTAAATATAACTGACGTAACGAACGGAGAATGATATGTCAATTGTTCATCATCCTGATTGGGATTTATCTAGTCGTGGTAAAAAAGATGCTGAAAGACATCATGATAAAATAGATGATGCTATAAGAAAAAATGTAAAAGATGTTATCGCTGAAGAATCTATTATTACTCAAAAACGAGGTAAGAAAGTAAGAATTCCTGTAAAAGGTTTGAAGGATTATCGCTTTGTATATGGTAGTAATAAAAAGAAAAAGGGTAAAGGCGATGGTGAAGGTGAAGGTGGTGGTGAAGGGGTTGGCCAAGGCAAAGGAAAACCAGGCGATGTTATAGGTAGACGTCCGAAACCTGGCGATGGAAAGCAGGGTAAGGGAAAACCTGGTAACAAACCAGGTGAAGACTATATCGAAGCTGAAGTAGATATCGATTATTTAATTCAGGTAATGTTTGAAGACCTTGGTTTGCCATGGATAGAGGAAAAAACAAAAGCTAGCCAGTTAGTACCGAGTGGTTGGAAATTTGAAACTATTTCAAAAGTCGGTATTTTGCCACGCATTCATAAAAAACGCACGATGCTAGAAGCTATTAAGAGAAACCAGCTTTTTGCATCAGAAATATCAGAAGCTACTGGTAGATCAATTGATGACTCTCTTCAAGCATTGACTCAAGCTAAAGGTGATATTAATAAAGCTATTGAGTTAATAAAAACAAATAAGCTTGATACTACAATAGATCCTTATATAGTATTAGAAGATGAGGATATGAGATATAAACAGATAGAAGAGGACTATGAATTACATTCAAATGCTGTGGTTATTGCTATGATGGATACCTCTGGCTCAATGACTCCGGATAAAAAGTATCTATGTAGATCATTATTATTTTGGTTAGTGGAATTTTTAAAGAAAGTTTATGATCATGTAGAAATTAAATTTATTACTCATACTACAGATGCTAAAATAGTGGATGAGGAAACATTTTTTCACAAAGGTGAGTCGGGCGGTACTTATTGTTGGTCAGCTATTGATAAAGCTATTCATTTAATTGATACAGAATTTCCAGTAAATGAATGGAATGTTTATTGCGTATATGTTTCTGACGGCGATGATTTTAAACCAGACAAAACTATTACATATATAGAAGAATTATTAAAGCGTAATATTAATATGTTTTCTTATAATGAAGTTAATCCTAGCGCCATTGATGAGGAAATGTTAGCTAAATTATCTTCGAAGGCTGTTAGTGCGTGGGGATTGTTGTGGAGTTCAAGTAATACACTTATACAAGAAATTAAAAAGCATTGGAAATTTGTATGTAAGGAAGAAAACGGAGCTCAGTTTTGTAAGAATGAAAAATTACATTTTTTAACTGCTACTATTAAAGACAAAAGTCATATATATCCAACACTAAAACATATTTTATTCAAAAAGAAATAAAATCGAGGCTACAATATGACTAAAAATGAACTAAGAAGATTGATTAAGATAGAATCCCGTATAAATCAAATAGCACAAGAAGAGTTGGGATTGCATTATTATCCTATTGAATTTGATATTATACCTCCGCAAAAGATGTTGGAAATAATGGCTTATAATATCCCAACTAATATTTCTAATTGGAAATATGGGCGTGATTACGAACGTGAGCGCACTATTTTTGAGCATTCATCTAGAGGTTTGCCTTATGAAGTTGTTATTAATTCAAACCCTGCTAGAGCTTACTTAATGAACGACAATAAATTTGCTGTTCAATGCCTAGTTATGGCTCATGTTGTTGGGCACTGTGCTTTTTTTAGTACTAATAAATATTTTATAAATTCACGTCAAGATATTGTAAATGTTTTATATGAGGCTTCACGTAGGTTTTTAAAATATGAAAAACAATATGGAATAGACGAAGTAGAAAAAACTATAGATGCTGGTCATGCACTTCAATTCCATTCTAGTCCGTTTGAATCTAGAGAAACAGAATCGGAAAAACGTTTACGTATTTTTAAACAATTAAAAAAAGAGGCTCACGTACATTCTGGGGAATATAAAGATGTAATTGGTGCTACTGAGAAAGAAATAAACGAAGATATTGAATTGTATAATCAAAAACTATGGCGGCGATTAAAATTAAAAACACCAGTAGAGCCCACAGAAGATATTTTAAGATATATCATTGATAATTCATTTGTTTTAGAAGATTGGCAAAAAGATATTTTAGAAACATTGAGATTAGAAGGACAATACTTTTGGCCGATGATGAAAACTAAACAAATGAATGAAGGTTTTGCTGTTAGAGTGCATGAAAAAATAATGACACGTTTATTTGAAGAAGGTTTATTGTCTACCGAAGAACATGGGGATTATAATTATTCTAATTCTTTAGTAAAAGCAGAAAACCCTTTTCAGATAAATCCATATTTATTTGGGTCGTCTATTTGGGCTGATATAGAAAAACGATGGGATCGTGGTATGCATGGTATAGAGTGGGATGAGTGCACAGATAGTAAATTAAAAGAAGAGTGGGATACTCATGAAAATAGAGGTTGGGAAAAATGTTTAGAAATCTTAGAAACTTATATTGATTGGTTTTTTATTTCTGACTTTTTAACTCCAGAACTTATAAGTGAAATTAAATTATATATTTATAAAGCGGAAGAAGCATTGGACTCTATCGATTATGTAATCACAAAAGATACTGCAAAAGAAATAAAAGAAAAGTTAGTAAATGCGTTTGCTCAGTCAAGTGTACCCAAAATAGAAGTTGTTAATGGTAATTATAATGAGCAAGGTATTTTACATTTAAAACATAAATATGATAAAACACCGTTGGAAGCTACACATGCTAAAAAAACAATGGAACATGTAGCCTACTTATGGGGTAGACCAGTTGTTCTTGATACTATGGAGGATGATGCTGTAATATCATGGCGAGTTGTATCAAGTGAGTGGGAATATGAACTTAGTGAAGAGGATCTTGAAGTGATTACCCAAGACTTAGAATTGTAAGTTTATATTAGTATGGGGGTGACATGGTTTCGACGTGGCAGATCGGGGCTAGGTTGCGATGTGTAGGGTTGCGGCTGCAATACAAACGCAAATTAATAATAATTGGCAAAACTTCACTAATTGATTACGCTAACAAAGCACTTGCTGGCGTGATCGACAAAACTTTGTACGCAACTGCTTAATTCAGAAGTGTACGCGGCTTCGTAATTAGCTAGGAACAGAAAATTACGACCCAAAAAAGTTTTTTCGGCGGCTTTTTTGGTCTACTTAGCCGAAAGTGATAAACAATATTGCCTAGAAATTGTTTATCGCCATTGATCTAGGTAAAATCATCGTATATCGACTTGGTTTCTGGGTGTTGCGGACGCGGGTTCGACTCCCGCCACCTCCACCAAATTAATATCTAGCAAAATTGTAATTTTATTCTATAATATAAATGTAATGACGATACTATTATCTAAAAAGGAATACGAAAAAATATGCAAAACGATAAAACTTGCGGATGAACTCAAGTTTAAATGGGATAGGTATGTTAACTCTTTGATTTTTGAGCGGAATAAAAATATTCAATTTATGAAAAAAATCGTGCATCGCACAAGCGCGTAAATTGAAATTATAAACAGGTAAGGAGAAGGCAATGTGGTGGATTTTACAATTAATCGGTATTGTTGGTGTAGTATGTATTCACACTTTTAATAGATGGGCTGGATTACACACTATAAATTTGATGATCAAATGGGGAGTTAATGCTGGAGCTCAGATTTGTATAGCTCCTTTTTTTATTTTATCATATCAGTTAGCGCCTTCATTTTTTCAACCATGGTTTTTAGGTACGGTATTAATTTTTTTTCTTGGTTTTTTAGTAAGCCTATTCTTTTTTGGTGAAGTGTTAACTATAACTAAGATCGCAGGCGCAGCATTTGCTATTATATCAGCTGTATTATTAATTATTTAAGGGGGTGGTTAATATGGGCTTCATATGTGATGTTCCAAAAAGTTTTTGTAATTTAAGAGAAAAAGATGGGAGTTGTAGACTTGGTGTGCGCTGTGAGCCCATCGTAGATGAGTGTACGAAATATGGAAAGTGTGATAAAATAGAAGCTGGATATTGTAAAGTTTATGTCCGTCCTTCAGTTAAATGGCGCCAATTAAGTGGATGCCCGTTAGCACCAGTAAGTAGGGAGGCATCTACAACTGCCGCTGGTAAAGTACGTGTAGGTCAACAAAAACAAAAGAAACGCGGAAGATAAAAAAATTAGTCTAGCAAAACATTAATTTTATTCTATAATAAATATAGAAGGTTAAATTATTAATTGATGAAGGAGAAGAATTATGGATGAACGGATTTTGGATAAATTGTATGAACCATTTCAATTAAAAGAAAGGGTGGGACAAGCGAATAAAATTTTTAAATACGTACCGAGCGCTGATATTATTGATAGAATGAACCGTGTTTTTAAGGGTAATTGGAGCACAGAAGTTATTTCTTCACAAATTCTTGAAGATGAGGTGCTGCTTTGTGTTAGAGTCCTTGTTAGAGACGATGATGGGAATATGTATTATCATGATGGTTACGCTAGTCAAATGATACTTCGATATACTTATGGTGATAAAGAAGGAAAAGCTGTTAATATAGGTAATACGTTTAAGTCCGCTATGTCGAAAGCGATAAAAACTGCGGTAGCAAAATGGGGGGTAGGTTTGGATTTATCAGATGATGGTGAGTCTAGTACTGATTCTACATTTGAACCGCCTATTTCGATGCCGGTAGCTAATAATCAAAATCAAACACAACAAGTTATTGGTGCTCCTGTGGGCGTGGAAATTCCACATTCAACACCAATAAATAATACTGATACGCCAGTTACAAATAATCCTTTACCACAAGATGTACCAATAAACAATAATACTCCAACTGTTGCAAATAATCCTTTGCCTCCTGCGTTTGTTGACACATCGGATTCATCTGGTGTTTCAGCTCCTACACCACAGGAAAGCGCACCGGTTATTGATGCTCCTATAAACGCACCACCTATAGTAGATCAGCCCACAGTAGAAAATGTAGAACCTACTGCAATACCAGCTGCGCCAGAACAAGTTCTAAATACACCGCCTGTAGAAGTGATTGGTTCAGAATCTGACCAAGCTGTTACTATGTTAACTGATGTGCAGAAAATAGCCATTGAGCAAACGATGTCAATTAATAATTTCACCTTTGAAGAATTAGCCGCTAAAGCGTTGGGAAGAACGGATAATTTACCTAAAAGCATAGATGAATTGACATATTCTGACGCTGTTAAACTTATACAACACGGCAATGATCTTAGACCAGTTATTTAAATTTTAGGAGACTTTAATTATGAATGAAAGAAAAATTATAGAAGTGGCATTACAAACTATTTCTTTTAGTATATTAATTTATCAATTATCGGATGAGGATATATCTGATTCATTGACTTATTTTACGCGAGAAAAAGGATTAATATCTAAAGAATTATTTTATGATTTTTTGATAGCTACTTGTGTTAGTAATATATCTGATTTTTTGTCGTATCTTAAGCATCGTGGTATAGAGATTGATAAATTAAATAAGCTGCGTGAAGAAGTAGTAGGAAACATTATTGAAGTAAATCCGAAACTTAATCCAAGTAAATTAGTTATTAATAATAATAATGTTGTAAAAATAAAAACTACTAGAAAAAAAGCTAACGAAACTATTTTAGTAGACAATGAACATTGGGGTATAAATAGTTATGATCATTCTGGTAAGTCTTCTGAATCATCTGGTAAAAAACTAGATATGAGTAAAATAAATAATTTGAAAGATTTACAATACACAAAAGTACAAAAATTTTGGAGGAGGTTTGGAAGATATTTAGTAATAAAACAATTTCAAGAAGGTGCCGAAGAAATTATTTTAAGTAATAAAATGTTTAATACGCGTACTTCTTTTGAGCAGTATATAGTTACTATTTGTGTTGATGAAATCGAAGATTTATTCTTGCAGTTAGATAAAACAGGTGTGCCAAGTAGGGTATCGCCTCATATTCTAATACATGAATTATATGATTTGTGTAAAACGGTTAACCCGACGCTTGATTTTGATGTATATAAAGAATCTGTTGGAGATATTGAGGAACCTACAGCAATAGATCCGTTTGAAGGAATAGCGCAAGGGGAGGATGATCCAGAGACTATTTTAAATACAGCTATAAAAAGACAGAAAAAAAGTTTTCGGGCGCTAGATAAACAAATATTATTAGATTTAAAAGATAATATGGAAAAAAAAGTTATTGGTCAATCTAAAGCTATAGATAATTTAGTTGATGCTATACAACGTGCGAGTATAGGTTTAAAAGATCCAGAACAACCAATAGGATCTTTTATATTTACTGGTTTTTCTGGTGTTGGTAAATCGTATACTGCTAAAATATTAGCTGAAGAGTTGGTGGGTGATAGAAACGCGTTGGTAACAGTGGATTGTTCTGAGTATTCAGCAGATCATGAATACGCTAAACTTATTGGTGCACCGAATGGTTACATAGGTCATGAGCATGGGGGATATTTAACAAATGCCCTGAAGAAAAATCCTTTTTCTGTTGTTTTATTTGATGAAATTGAAAAAGCTAGTGAAAAAGTTTATCAACTTTTGTTACAAATAATGGATGAAGGTCGTTTAACTGATGGCAAAGGAAAAAAAGTATCGTTTAAAGATGCTATAATTATCATGACTTCAAATTTGGGGGTTGATGAAACTAAACGTGTGGAAAAAACCATAGGTTTTGGAAACGCGTCTGAGTTGACGGCTGATAAACACGAGAAAGCTATTAAAGATTCTTTAGATAAAACATTTAAACCTGAATTTCTTAATCGTCTCACAGCCATTATAAATTTTAACACTTTAAGTAAATCGAATTATCTTAAAATTATTGAATTAGAATTATTTAAATTATTAGATTATCTTAAATATAATAAAACAGATTACTCAAATTTGAATATAGTGTTTGATAAATCTGTTTATGGTTATATTTATAAACGTGGTATCGATGCTAAATTGGGTGCTCGGCCATTACAGCGCACCATAGAAAGAGAAATCTCAACACCTTTAGCTAAAAAAATACTTATGGAACATATTGATAGTGATACTACAGGTATTATAGTTAAAGCATTTAGAAATAAAATTAAATTTGATACTTATGAATTAGAGATTGATCCTGAAGATATTTCGAAACCACCATTTTATATGCATAACTCATTTAAAGAACAAGATGAATAATTTGAATAAACCTACGTTTACAAAATATGATTGGGGGAGTGAGATTATCTGGTCTTTGACAGATAATTATATGGCAAAGACTATAGAAATCAATCCGTATAAAACAAATAATTTATTAGTTTACGAGAAGAAAGAAAAATCAATTATTATCATAGCTAACACTTTAATTTTAGGAATTGGAGATTGTTGTAACGAAGATGAACTTGATTATTTAGAATTACAAGAAGGGTGGAGTCAATATATTGCGCCAGGAAAGATGCATAGATATGGCGCTACAGATAAATTTGTAAGATTAATAGAAATTTCTAGTCCAGAATTAGATGATGGTATTGTTATTTCGCCCGAAGAGGAGTTATTATGGACATAAGTGAATTAGATCAAATGTTATTTTTGTTGTTAAGTCAATTTAATATACCATTTAATAAAACAAAGGATGGTAATGGTGCCGTTTACACTGTTGATAAATTTGGTACTAAAATAATATTTGTTGATGGACAAGCAATTGATACCAAATTAACCAAAGATTGGAATGTGGCTTATATTTATCCTGATTTTAAGATGGAAATAACTAGACAAAAAATTATTTGGTCACTAGTTCGTGGTGGTTATTTTCATTATTTACGTACTAATTTTAAAAATACATTTAATCAAATGTTTAATTCACAAGGATGGGATAAAATGATAATAGATTATCGTAGAAAAATATACAATAAGGCTCCTAAATATAATTATCTTAAAGAATTAAACGAAGACGGTGCTACCGCATCCTCTAGTTATATTTTGTCTATGGATTCTGGATTTTATGATTGGATAATAGAATGATTAATTTAATATTGCTTATATATTTAAGCGGAGCTTTAATATCTTGTGGAATTACATATACTGTATATTCTATTGATAATCATGTGTTTGATGATATGTATAAATCTGTGTGGACTGCAATGATACCGGCCATGTTATTTAGTTGGTTAACTATAATATTGTTTATAATTGGTTTAATTAAATCGATTTTTCAAGGAGATGATGATGTCTATTAAAGGGTATTTGGGTATAATTAAAGCCGTTGTTTTTACAGCTTTAATTTTATTTATTTGTTTTGCAGGATTTGAGGCTTACCGTTGGATAAATAATCGGTTTGCTATCCAACAACATCAAGTTGAAACTGCTTTAGCCGAAGCTCGTAAATATAAACAATATAATGAATCACTTGTAAGAGTCAATACAGAAATAGTTAATAGTTTAAAAAATAATATTAATAAATTAGATACGCAATGGCAAAATGTTTTATCTGATATTAAGAAAAACAATGAAACCATTACAAATATGGGAGAAACTATTGTTAAATTAGATGATAATATAAGAAAATTACGGACAGGTTCTTCTCATGTATATAAACCAGGGACTGGAGATGCTAATGAACAATATTTTATAGACATCATGTATCCTGTCAAAGATAAAAATGGTAAAGTAATCAAACAAATTCCTTATGCTTGGGCAATTTTTTATCCAAATAAACCTGCGGGTAAAAAATGGAAATATGGAATTTATTCTTTAGAATATCATTCGAAAATAGTACAATCCGAACAAGAAACTGGTAATATAAATACTTATATAGAAACATGGTTTGAAAACAATAAACGAAAAATAAGCCGAGGATATAAAGTTCCAGTCAAAATAGTTAGCTCAGAATTTCAACAACTTAAAATTAAAAAAAATAAATTTTATTGGTGGGATCCTAAATTAAATTTGAATTTAGATTATGGCTTTAGTTCAAATTCGTCTCAAACAGCAGGTGGCGGAATAAGTATAAGTTTTATGGGTTATGGTAGGACTAAAAATGATTTAATGTGGAGATTTGTTGATTTTGGTTTAAGTACTAATGGAGATGATTATTGGATTAAGTTTTCACCCTTTGCATATAATGTTGGACGTCATATTCCTTTAGTGGATAATACTTTTATTGGTCCTTTTGTTGGGTATGATGTTAGTAATAATTCGAAAATGATTGGTATTTCAATTAGTGTCCCATTTTAAATCTACGCATAAAAATTAGGCGCCGGTTCTTTTTTGAAATTTTCGGGCATGAAAAAAATGTCTAGCAAAACTGCTATTTTATTCTATAATATAAGTAAGGACACAAAAAAAATTCTAGGAGGAATTAAAATGGCAAAAAAATGTTCAGTACCTACAGGTTGGGAAAAAAAGAATGGAAAATTAGTATATTCTTGTTGTGGATTAGATGCTGATTATAAAGTAGGGAATTGGTATGTGTGTAAAGGACATAAAGAACATTACACAGACAAGAGAAATTGGAAAGCGGTTTCTATTAAAACGGGAGAATAAAATATGGTTAAACAACTGAAAGTAGACGTAGAAAAATCACTTGGTTATAAATCGAACGGACGACTAAAAAAAGCGGGATCAAAGGAAACGGCTAATTATAATAAAAAGAAATTTTTATGTCCTAATTGTAATTATGAAGAGGAAATTGGAAATATTCAATTTGGGGAGTATAAAGAATGCCCGCAATGCCAAACGGTAATGCTAGAAGTGACTATGTAGCATGTGGTAGAAAAAGAAACCACCCTCGAATTAATCATTTGATTTGTGAAAACAATTGTAGCCACATAAAAAAATGCATATATTATGCAAATTGGTATGAAGATTATTATGGTGAGCCGTTAAAAAAGAAAAGAAAAAGGAGAGTTAAAAAATGAGCTTATTTTGGTTGATAGTAGGATTTTTAGTTGCACTATTTTTGCCTAGCCCACTAAGTAAAACAGCTAGATATTATATAGTTGCAATCTGGAATAAAATTTTTAGTCGGCGATAAAAAATTCCGCGTTAATTTTAGCGCGCGGATCTTAAGCGAAATTTCGAACTTGAAGAAAAAATATGATAGACAAATATAATTTAAAAGAAATAACAGGTAAACTTAGATACTACATTGAACACGTTTTTGATCACGAAGATGAATTTTTAAAGAAATTTGTACTAGGTAATGCTACAGATATAGTAGAAATTTCTTTTAGTGATGAAAACGTGTTTTTTGTATATGTTATGATGAATGGTCAACATATATCCGATAGTATTAAATTGGAGGAATTTATTGACTGGATTAAATAACCGTGCTTATAATAAGCATGAGTAAAAGAAGGAGAAGTTGTTATGGTAAATGGTATTGTAAAATGGTTTAATGATCAAAAGGGTTATGGTTTTATTACGCAAGATGATGGACCTGATGTATTTGTACATTTTTCTGAAATTAATGGGGACGGATTTAAAACTCTCGCAGAGGGCGATAAAGTCTCTTTTGAAATAGGAAATGGTGATAGAGGCCCTATGGCTACAAATGTAACTCGTTTTTAAATTAGACTAGTGATTAATAATCCCCTGCTTATTTTTATAGGCAGGGGATTTTTTTTCCGCGTTAATTTTGTGTCTCGGATCTTCCTAAAATTTTTCGGGCCTGAAAATTTTTTTAAAATAAAAAGAAATATTAAATAGAAACTATTAAGTAAAGAGAAACTATTAATTATACTATTACTAAGAAATGGCCGTGACCACAATTAAATGTAAATGGAAATTAAGAATTAATTAAGAAGGGTGGTAGAGAGAAGCCCTCCCACAAAGGCTTCTCTCTACCGGCTGAGAAAGGAGAAATAATACGCAGGGATTGTGACAACTGGACGGTATTTACGCCCGGAAGGAGGCGCTTATTTAATTTTCAATTTCTATTGTCATAGTCTTACCGCAATGCGGGCAGGTTAAATCTATATCAAAAGAAATAAGATCATTACATCTATCATAATCTGCACTTATATAGAGATTATGTTCTCCATCATTGGATGAAAATTCTAATACTTCTTTATTTAGTTTTCCGCATTTTTCACATTTCCAATTGATTGTTGGTTTCAT
>CAYLKS010000041.1:0-26316 GCA_964384205.1 uncultured bacterium
TATGAAAATGTTTATTCATATAATATTGCAAATATATATTGTATTCAGTTTTTTTCCCATTATAGAAGTCGCCATAACTTGTATTGGTAAAAACAGAAAAATTCCTGCCTGTATAAGTTGAGAATTGAATCTCTATTTTTTTATTATTATATTCTCCCACGGGCACATAAGTTTCGTCGAATAATTCGAATTCTTCATCAACATTATAATAATTATATTGTATGTTGAATTCAAAAAATTCCCCACTTTTTGTAATGAAGCCCAGAGGTCGAAATTCATAGAAAAACATCTCAGTTTTTTTATATTCATTGTTAATATAATAATCAATATCAATAGGCTTGAATACAAAATTTCTAAAAAATGAAAATTTTTTAATTCTTGGATTAAACTGAAGTTCTGTATAATAAAGCTGGAAATTTTCTTTTCGTAAATATCCTAATTCAGGATTAAAGTTTTTTTGTATATTATAATATGCAAAATCATATTCTATTACATCATTATGATATTCCAGATGTGTTCCAAAGGCGAGATTGTCTTTATTTTCATTTTCTTTTGTTTTAGATTGAGCAATTAAAGAGTATATCTGTAAATTTTTATCTCCGAGAAAGGTTGAAGTTGAAAAGTTGAGGTCTGCTCCATAAACATAATTATAATGATCTTTGCTGTATTTAGATGTGAATATTGCACCTAAGCTTGATTGTGAAAGAAAATCTTGTTTGATTCTGATTATTGAATTATTTGTGTAAGGAGTGGAGTTTTTTTTATCAGTTTGAATACTCATTATACCAATATTTGTTTTATTAACTTTACCGAATATTCTTGCACCTGCGATGATTGGTATTTCTTCCTCTGTTTCTTCATTAATACCGATTCTTCTGGAATGAAAAATTCTAACAGTTCTTCCTAAATTCATTTCAAAATTATCTTTACCTTCTAAGAAAAATTGTCTTTTTTCTGGGTAATATATACTAAATTGCGAGAGATTAATTTTTGTTAAATCAGATTCAACCTGGGCAAAATCAGTATTAAAAGTGAGATTTAGCTTTATTGTATTAGATATATTGTAATTTACATCTCCGCCATATTTATTTTTATCAGACCAATTTTGTTCACTTATTTTTTCTATTCCACCTGCTATATAGGGTTTTATTTCAACAATTTTTTTGGGTTTTATACTTTTTAGTCCGACTAATTCCCCTCCATGCGATATCATTTCAAGTTCATATTTCCTGCTCCATCCCTGCCACATAATTTGTTCTTTTTTTCTTCTTATATTTCTTTCAAAATTGATTTGCCATATTTGTTCTTTTTTGTCTGGAAATTTTAGAGTATAAAATGGAATTTTAATTTCTGCGAACCATCCTTTATTATTACGTTTTACTTCTGCATCCCATATACCGTTCCAGCTTTTATTAAAACCCTGACCTTCATCTGTTATAAGAGCATCAGCTATTGCGCCGTTAGGATTTATTACAAATAGATAGCCATTTCTATTATCATGAAATGTAGATATCATTATTTCAAAATTATCATCGTTTATCCATCTAAAATCTCTTTTTAATTTTTTTGCTGTAATTTTGCCTGGTTGGGAGTCGAACGCCCATACTCCGATATATAGATTATTTTTATCATAACAAATTGCTACCATAGTTGATTCTGTGGCCGGCTCTCCTTCATTCAATTCCCTTTGTGTGAAATTGCTTATTTTTGGAGCAGTTTGCCAGCAATTTTCATTTAAATTTCCATCTATTTTGATTTTTTCATTTGAAAAGTAAGCTATTATTTTATCAGGAGTAGATTTTTGAGCATATAAATTTATAAATATTATTAACACTAAAATTATAGATAAATACTTCATTTTTTATTTAAATTAGCTTTTAAATTAAATTTTCATTCGCTTTTTTTATTAAATATTTTTTTTATAAAAGTCAAGATAATTTGAACTTGTTATGGAATTTGAATAGTTTTTTTAATTCTTTTTGAGATAATTTTATTTTTTAGAGAAGCAAGATAATGAGTGAGTTAATATTAATAAATTTTTAGTAATATGATACTGTATTATTATTTTGATAAAAAAGAATTATTATTTTGATAATGTTTTTATTGTGTGATTATTGGCGTGTTTTTGCTAACTCATTGTCTATAAATAAAATGCAAAATATATTTAATTATGGTATTAAATTTGCTTTATAATGTATAACAAAAAACAAAGGAGTAAGTATGAATAAATGGATAGTCGTTTTTTTATTTTTTTTGTTACAACTTCAAATATTCGCAGAGGATATGAATTCAAAAATTGATAGCTTGCTTAAAAAAATGACATTAGAAGAAAAAATTGGTCAGATGACTCAGATAACTCTGGATCATATTTGTGATAAGAAAGGTGATAACAAATTTGAGGTTAGTGATAAAAAGCTTGCCGAAGCAGTAAAGAAGTATCATGTTGGTTCTTTTCTAAATGTTGCTGGGGATCCTTATACAGTTAAAGAATGGAATAAGATTATTAAAAAGATTCAGAGTTATGTTTTAAAAAATGAGCGATTAAAGATACCTATGATATATGGTATCGATGCTATTCATGGGGCAAATTACATTGTAGGGAGTACGATTTTTCCTCATTCTATTGCAATGGCCGCAACCTGGAATAAAGATTTAGTAAGAAAAGATGCTGAGATTACAGCATTAGAGATAAGGGCGGCGGGTATTCCATGGAATTTTAATCCTGTTCTTGGAGTAGGAAGAAATCCTGTATGGTCACGATTATTTGAGACATTTGGAGAGGATCCTTATGCAGTATCTGTTTATGGTGTTGAATATGTAAAGGGGCTTCAAGGAGAAATAACTGAATATCTTGCAAAGGATAGAGCATTAGCTTGTATGAAACATTATTTAGGATATAGTTTCCCATTATCAGGTCATGATAGGACTCCGGCGTGGATTCCTGAGAGGCAATTAAGAGAATATTTTTTACCGCCTTTTGCAGAGGCAGTAAAAGCAGGTTGTCTTACTGTTATGGTTAATTCTGCTCATATAAATGGGATACCTGTTCACGCAAATAAGTATATTTTAACAGATATTTTAAAGAAAGAATTAGGTTTTAAGGGTTTTATTGTTACGGACTGGGCAGATATAAAAAATTTATTTAAAAGAGATCATGTGGCAAAAGATTATAAAGAAGCAGTAAAAATGGCAATAAATGCAGGTATAGATATGAGTATGGTTCCTGATGATTATGATTTTTGTAAATATTTAAAAGAGCTTGTTGAAGAGGGCTCAGTTCCAATGGAGAGAATTGATGATGCTGTAAGAAGAATTCTTTATGTGAAGATGGTAGCGGGATTATTTGAAAATCCTTTTTTTGATAAGAAGTTAGCAAAAAAAGTAGGTAAAAAAGAGTTTGATGAAGTATCATTACAGGCAGCAGAAGAGGCAATAACATTATTGAAAAATGAGAAACATATTTTACCTTTGAAAAAAGGAAGCAAGATATTAGTTACTGGTCCAACATCCAATTCAATGGCAAGATTAAATGGAGGTTGGTCCTATACATGGCAGGGTGACAGAGAAGATTTATATCCTGAAGATAAATTTACTGTTTATGAGGCAATTGTTAATACTTATGGTAAAGATAATGTGATTTTTAGTGAAGGTTGTGATTATGATAAAGATATAAATATTGATGAGACTGTTGATAAAGCAAAAGATGTTGATGTTATAGTTGCTTGTTTAGGTGAAAAAACATATTGTGAGACAGTAGGGAATATTGATGATTTATCTTTGCCATCTATTCAGTATAGATTGGTAAAAGAATTAAGAAAATTAGGTAAACCTATTGTTGGAATTCTTATTGAGGGAAGGCCAAGAATAATCAAGGATATTGTTGATGATTTAGATGCAATAATGATGGCATATTTACCTGGTAATAATGGAGGCAAAGCTATAGCAAATATTTTATCGGGTAAGGTTAGTCCATCGGGGAAATTACCTATAACCTATCCGAAATACCCAAATGATTTAAAATGTTATGATGTTACTTATAGTGAAGATAGAGAGGATAAACTTAATAAATATGATCCTCAGTTTCCTTTTGGATTTGGGTTATCTTATACATCTTTTGAATATTCAAATTTAAAGATAGATAAGGATACATTGACAGGAACTGATACATTACATGTTTATGTTGATATTGCTAATACAGGAGATGTTATTGCTAAAGAAGCTGTATTGTTATATTTGAGTGATGAGGTTGCAAGTATTATCCCTTCAAAAAGGAGGCTTAAAGGATTTGAGAAAATTGAGTTAAAACCGGGTGAAAAAAAGAGAGTGTCTTTTAGTATTACAAAAGATAAGTTATCATTTATTGGATTAGATTTAGAACCAGTAGTAGAAGAAGGTTTTTTTAAGATTACAGTTGGTAATTTAACAAAAAGGTTTTATTACAGGGAGGGTAAGTGAGCGTAGGATTAGGAACTTTTGATTTTATAGTTTTAGGTTTGTATTTTGTTGTAATTGTCAGCATAGGCCTTTATTTTGCCAAGAAAGAGAAAACCAGTGCCGACTATTTCCTTGCTGGCAGAAATATGGTTTGGGTTGGTGTTGGTGCATCATTATTTGCAGCGAATATATCTAGTGAGCATTTTATAGGGCTTGCAGGTTCTGGTGCGGCTCGAGGCCTTGCTGTTGGCCACTTTGAGTGGTGGGCATCTATTATAGTTTTGATTTTGGGATGGGTCTTTGTGCCTTTCTATTTGAGAAGTAAGGTGTTTACTATGCCTGAATTTTTGGAGAGAAGATATGGAAGATCAAGTAGAATGTATCTGACAACTGTATCGATTGTAGCTTATGTTATTACAAAAATATCAGTAACTTTGTTTGCTGGTGGTTTATTATTGAATAAGGTATTGGGTGTTGATATTTCAACTGCAGCCATTATTTTGGTTATAGCTACTGGGATTTATACAATTGCAGGTGGTTTAAAGGCTGTTATATACACAGATATTATTCAGACTGGTATTTTGATTACAGGTGCGATTACTTTGACAATTCTGGGACTTCATCAAGTTGGCGGTTTTTCTGGGTTGGAACAAAAATTACCGGCAGACTTCTTTCATATGTTTAAATCTATACATGATCCGGATTTCCCCTGGACAGGAATAATTTTCGGAGCTCCTATTTTAGGTATTTGGTATTGGTGTACTGATCAATATATTGTCCAGAGGGTATTAAGTGCAAGAAATCTTGACCATGCACGAAGTGGAACTATTTTTGCTGGCTTTTTAAAAATTTTGCCTGTATTTATGCTTGTTTTACCAGGAATGATTGCAAAAGCTTTATATCCTAATATAGCAGGAGATGATGCATATCCTACTCTTGTTACAAGCAATCTTTTGCCTGTTGGCATAAAGGGTATTGTTGTTGCGAGTTTATTAGCGGCTTTGATGTCTTCTCTTGCGAGTTGTTTTAATAGTAGCTCAACATTATTTACAATGGATTTTTATAGGAATTTTAAACCAAATGCAAGTGAAAAGGAATTAGTATTTGTTGGTAGATTAGCAACAGCAGTATTAGTTATTTTTGGTATATTGTGGGTGCCTTTTATTAAATATTTAAGTTCCCAGATATATATTTATCTACAAAGTGTTCAAGCCTATATCAGTCCTCCAATAGCTGCGGTATTTATTTTGGGAATTTTATGGAAGCGGGTAAATGCAAAAGGAGCTATATGGTCGTTGATTACAGGAGCGATTGTTGGTGCGTTTAGGCTTATTGTTGAATTATTATTTAAAGCAGGAAAGATAAGTGGCTCTTTCTGGAAAGTAATAGCATTAACAAATTTCTTGCATTTTGCTATTTTTCTCTTTTTGGTATCAGTAATAGTTTTAGTAGTTGTAAGTTTATTGACTGAAAAACCTGATAGAGAGCAGATAAATGGATTAACATTTTCTACTATAAGTGGTACTTCCGATGAATCATTGAAGGAAAACAAGACATGGAAGAAGGTAAATATTATCTTATCCGTAGTGTTAGTTTTAATCATAATTTCATTATGGATCAAATTTTTTTAAACCATGGGGGTTAGTATGCGTAATTTTTTATTGATGTTTGTTGTTTTTTTATTACCATCGTATCTTTTTGCGGATAAAGTTATTCAAGATTTTGAGGGTGGAGTAGATTCTCTTTATATTGGTACAGATAGTTCTTTTTTTGGTGATTCTGCTATTGGGGTTAATGATACATCAACGATTAAATTGACTATAGTTAATGATCTTGTTCATAGTGGGCAGTATGCTGCACGATTGGATTGGATTATACAGGCATTTGAGAGTTGGGGAGGATATGCAAAATTAGAGCATTGGAATCCAGATACTAGCGGGGTTTATGATTTTTCAGCTTATGATACAATTAGTTTCTGGGTTTATAATGCAGTACCATCAACTCAGCCAACACATGTTCATTTTAGACTTGAATTAATGGAAGTGAGTAATGCAGAATCATATAATGTATATGATGTGAATGATGTTGAGCTCTGGTATTCTCATGAATATATTGTAGATACCCCGCCAGATAGTGGTTGGTTTGAGGTAAAAATTCCTTTAAAGGTAGTTGCTGATGGACAAACAGAGCTTGGTTTCTGGTTACCAGTATGGGCAGGAATTGGTGGAAATAATAAGCTGGATCTTGATAAAATAAAAGGCTTCGGCATGGAATTTTCTTTAGATGGTTCATTATATAATGAGTCAGATCCTTCTCAATCAGGGTTTGCTAGTGGTACAATGTATATTGATGATATTATGTTAAAAGGTGAAAAATCAGTTCCTGTGATTTTCTTTAATGGAAAATCATTGCCAAGCGATGTTACATTATCAGCAGGATGGAGTGGTGAAGGGAGTTATGAGATAACAAATGAAGATGCAGCAGAGGAAGGGACTAATTCTATTAAATGGAATACTTCAAAATCAGATTGGACTTTATGGGATGGTTTGGTTTTTGAATTTAAAGATCCAAAAAGTTTAGCTATACAATGGAATATGGATTCATTACATATGTGGATAAAGGCTCCAGCAGGTATTGATTCTTTAAAATTAGTATTAGCTGATGATGATAAAGATGGAGATGGAGC
Organism: uncultured bacterium; assembly: GCA_964384205.1. Taxonomy (GTDB): domain Bacteria; phylum JAGOEH01; class JAGOEH01; order JAGOEH01; family CAYLKS01; genus CAYLKS01. Next base: position 7,121 of record CAYLKS010000041.1, read on the forward strand.
GGATTTATCATATGAGTCTTTTTATATGTTAAGAGAAAGTGAAGTTGGTTTTGATGGCACATGGAAAGAGTTAAAAATCCCATTATCTGCTTTTGATAGAAATGGTGGTGGTTATAATGGTTCAGAAATGGTTTATGATCAATTAATGGATTCCTCGCGAGTTAAATTTTTAAAAATTCTTGTTGCAAGTACAAATGCTTTAAATAAAACAATTTATCTTGATCAGATTTGGACAGGCAATCCTGTAATAGATGTTATTCCACCTGAAGCACCCGCATCAATTGGAGCAAGCCCTGCTGATGGATATAATCTTGTTTATTGGGAAGATATAGAAGGTGAAGAAGGTGAATATTATAAAGTTTATGCATCTCCGGAGCCTATTACTGATTTAGCTGATCCAAAAGTAGAACTAATTGCAAGTCATGTTGATGAAGATATTCAAACTGCAATTCATTACTTAAAATATCCATTAAAGGATATGGACGTTTCATATTATTATGCAGTACAATGTATTGATGCAGCTGGAAATGTAGGAGAGACTTTCACAGCAATGCAAGATCCTGTAACAAATACAGCAAAAGCTACAGCAACTATTGGTTTAGTTACTTCTTTTAATTTTGCTGCTGATGGTGATTTGTCAGAATGGGATGCAGAAAAGATTATGCCTTTTAATATTTCTTTATCTAACCACGGGGCAATACCAATAGGAAGTTTTACTGATGATAATGATCTAAATGCAAATGTATATTTGGCTATGGATAATGAAAATTTGTATGTTGCAGTTGATGCAATTGATGATTCATACTTTTTTGGTGGAGGAAATTGGTGGGATAATGATGCTGTTGAAATTTTCATTGGCTTATATGATTTAAGACATGCCCCACATACGTCATTTCAAAGAGGAAATGAACCTGATTATAAATTATATATTTTACCTGATGGGATTTACAGAGATCCAGGTGGAGATCTTATATTACCTATAGATAATACTGATTTATATTATGAAAATTTTGGTATAAGTGATTATATGATAGAAGCAAAAATTCCTTTTAGTGTTATTCAACTTACTGATGATGATAAGGTTTTTGTACCTTTAAGAGGAATGAAGATACCTTTGGATTTATATTTTCATGATAATGATAATGGACAATCTGAGGGAACTATGTCTTTATCTCCTTTTAATACAGATCATGCATGGCAAAATCCTTCTGAATGGACTTATACATGGATAGGTGATACAATGTATGTTGCAACAGATGTTAAAGAAAGAAATATCAATGATAATGTTAAAAAATTTGAACTTTCACAAAACTACCCTAACCCATTTAATCCAGAAACTACTATTGAATTCACTATTGATAAGGAATCTTTAGTTAATTTATCAGTTTATAATTTATTAGGCCAGAAGGTTAGCACTTTGGTTAATGAAAAATTATCAGCAGGCCATTATAAAGTAACTTTTAATGGTAAGAATTTGAATAGTGGAATCTATTTTTATAAATTAGATACAGGTTCAAATGTTAAAACAAGAAAGATGATTTTATTAAAATAGAACAACAATAATATTAAAGGAGTAAGGTTTATTCCTTACTCCTTTTTAATTGAAAGGGATGGCAATGAAAAGGGTGATTTTTATTTTTTTAGCTCTATATATTACTAACTTTGCTTTTTTAAAGACAAAAGGGAAGTCTATTGTAGATGAAAATGGAAATTCTGTTTTATTTAGAGGTATAGGATTAGGTGGTTGGCTTGTTCCTGAAGGTTATATGATACATTTTACAGGATATGGTTCTCCAGATACTATTAGAGCACATATTGAACAATTAATTGGAGCTGAAGATACTGAAAAGTTTTTTTCAGAATATAGAAAAAATTATGTTAACAGGGAGGATATTAAACGAATTTCAGAGTTAGGTTATAATCTTATAAGGTTACCGTTTGATTATAAGATATTAGTATCTGATATAGAACCTGTTCAATTTAAGGAAGAAGGATTTGCTTATTTTGATAGTTTATTACAATGGTGTAAAGACTATAATTTATATCTTATTTTTGATATGCATTGTGCTCCTGGTGGGCAGAATGCCGATAATATTAGTAATAGCGATGGGGTTGCAAGGCTGTGGACTGAGCCTGATAAATATCAGCCAGTAACAATTGAAATTTGGAAAGAAATAGCAAGAAGATATAAAGATTATCCAGAGGTTGCTGGTTATGATTTATTGAATGAGCCAGTATTACCATCTGGGCATTCAAATAAAGAATTGAGAAAATTATATATGGATATAACAAGAGCGATTAGGACAATAGATACAAATCATATAGTATATATTGAGGGGAATTTTTATGCTACAGATTTTAATTATTTGACGCCACCATTTGATAATAATATGGCATATTCATTTCATAAGTACTGGAATGAAAATTCAAGAGGAGCAATTTCTGGTTATTTAGAAATAAGAGATAAATGGAATGTTCCTTTATGGATGAGTGAATCTGGTGAAAATTCAAATGTATGGTTTTATGATGCAAAGACTCTTTTTGAAGAAAATAATATAGGCTGGTGTTGGTGGACACATAAAAAAGTTGGTACCATAACATCACCTTTTTCAGCAAAAATAAATAGTAATTATCAAAAAATAATAGATTATTGGCAGGGTAAGACTGCAAAACCTTCAAAGGAAGTTGCAAAAGCCGGATTAATGCAATTGGCAGAAGATTTAAAAATAGAAAATTGTCAATATTTACCTGATGTTGTAGCTTCCTTATTTGATAGTGATTTCAATAAAAAAAATAAGCCTTATAAAAATGTAACTTTGCCTGGCATTATTAATTGTGCAGAATATGACATTGGTAATTTTGGTGTTAGTTATTATGATGCTGATCATATCCAAAGGGCAAATTACAATGATCCCGGGAATTGGAATTATGGTTGGGTTTTTAGAAATGATGGCGTAGATATTGATGTTACAGGTGATGCTAAGGGTTTTGATTATTGTATAGGTTGGATTGGGGATAATGAATGGTATAAATATACTGTTACTGTATCGCAAACAGGTAGTTATTCATTAAAAGTACGATATGCAGGAAAATCTGATGGAAGAATTAATATTTTATGTAATGGTTATTATATTGTAAAGAATAAGCCATTGACATCTACTGGTAGTTATCACAATTGGGTAGATAAAGAAGTTGGAAATGGCATATATCTTAAAAAAGGCACTTATACAATAAAGGTTGAAGTTATTAAATCAGGTTTTAATCTGGAACAGTTAAAATTTGATTTGGTAAGTACTGGATTAAAGCAAAGTGAAAGTAATAGTAAGAAATCACAAGAGATTTTAGTATTTCCAAATCCATTTGTTGATTTTTATAAGGTAAAGTTTCTTTCAGATAAAAATCAGATATTGGATATGAAAATTTATAATATTATTGGTAATCTTGTTTTTGATAAAAAATTGCAAGTTGTTAATGGCATGAATGAAATGGTTTTTGACGCTGATGATATTGATGCGGGAATGTATCTTTTGGAATTACAATCGAGAGATTTGCGAATAGTAAAAAAGTTAATCAAGTTGCAATAACTAATAGGTGGAGGATTATAGTGTGAAGAAGAGTATTTTTATTTTGTTGTTATTTTTAGTATCTTTTTCTTTTGCAGGAACAACTGGTAAAATTGCAGGAAAGATTACAGATAGACAAACTGGTGAGCCACTTGTAGGTGCTCAAGTTATGGTAACAGGAGTATGGCTTGGTGATATTGAGGTGGATATGGCAGAAGTTATGGGAGCAGTGGCGGATATAGATGGTTATTATTATATCATTAATATTCCTCCTGGACAATATACTATTACTGTATCGATGATAGGATATAAAAAAATGGTGATGAAAAAGGTTACTGTTAGTGTTAATTCAACAACAACATTAAATTTTCAGATGGAAGAAGAAGCAATAAAAGGTGAGGAAGTAGTTGTTTCTGCAAGTAAAATTTCTTTTAAAAAGGATCAGACAAGCACAGTAAGAAATGTTTCAGCAGAGCAAATTGAAAATTTACCGACAGAAAATATTCAAGGAATTATAGGGATGCAGGCAGGTGTAGTAAATGGACATTTTAGAGGAGGTAGATTAACAGAAGTATCTTATTTGGTAGATGGCTTGCCTGTTGATGAGGTATTTGATAAGACTGGAAGAACTATAGATATTGAAAATGATGCTGTACAAGATTTGGAAGTAATTACAGGAACATTTAATGCAGAATATGGTAGAGCTATGAGTGGAATAGTTAATGCTGTTACAAAAGATGGAAGTAATGAATTTCATGGAAAAGTTACTGCTGCTTTTGGGAATTTTTATACAACACACAAAGATGTTTTTATTGGATTAAAAGATAGTGAATTTGATAGAAATAAAGATTTTAAAATTGTATTAGAGGGTCCTATTTACAAAAAATATTTAACTTTTTTTACAAATTTCAGATATCAAGATTATAAAAATCATTTAAATGGTATTTATAGATTTAACCCTGGAGATTATAGCAATTTCGTTGATGAAGATCCTGCTTTATGGGAGAGTATTCATACTGGCGATAATTCATATGTTCCAATGAATGGGAATGAAAATTATTCTTATTTTGGTAAAATTTCATTTAAACCTAATGGAAGTTTGAAACTCTCTTTTTCATATATAAATAACCGCGATGAATGGCATTGGTATAGCCATGTTTATAAATATAATCCCTATGGAATGCCTCATGCAAAAAGAGATTCAAAAATGATGTCATTGATGCTTAATCATAGTTTGAGTCCAAGTTTGTTTTATGAATTAAAACTTTCTTTAATAGATAATGAGAATGGTACTTATGTATATGAGAATCCTTTAGATAAAAGATATGTTCATGATATTTATCATAATAATGCCGCTGTTGTCTTTTTTACAGGTGGACAGGATAAGAATCATACTAAGAGAGTATTAAAAGATAAAAATGCTAAATTTGATATTACCTGGCAGGTTAATAATAATCATAGTTTAAAGTCTGGTTTCGAATATATAAAGCACGATTTGAAGCATGAGTGGCACCTGATTCGAAACAAATATTATAATACACCAGAAGAATTAGAATTTTACTATGATGAGACAACAGGGAATAGAATATATTATAATTATGAACCAGAAATATTGCCAGATTCAACTACTTACAGTGATGTTTATAATGTTAAGCCAACAGAATTTTCTACTTATTTTCAGGATAAAATGGAATTTGATGAAATGGTTATTAATGTTGGTGTAAGATTTGATTATTTTGATCCTAATACATATTATCCTTCTCAATGGAGAAATCCTTCAAATCAATTAAATTTTGAGGACTCTTCTAAAATGTCAAAATTGATTAAAGCAGATACTAAGTATCAGATAAGTCCAAGATTTGGGCTTTCATATCAATTAGCAAATACAGCTGTATTACATTTTAGTTATGGTCATTTCTTCCAGATGCCTCCTTTTTATGCACTTTACCAGAATCATACCTTCCGAGTTGCTCCTGATGATTATGTTACTACTATGGGAAATCCTCAATTGAAGGCAGAAAAGACTGTCCAATATGAGATTGGTTTATGGCAAGAATTGGTAAAAAATGTTGGTTTAGAAGTTAACCTATTCTATAGAGATATTTATAATTTATTAAGTACTAAAGTAGTAACAACTTTTAACCAGATTAAATATGGTTTGTATACAAATAAGGATTATGGTAATGTTAAAGGATTAGAGTTTAAAGTAAATGCTAATTATATGAATTTTAATATATTATTTAATTATACTCTTCAATATACAAGGGGTAATGCTGATAATCCAACTCAGACATTTACAAGGGCAGGAAATAGCATGGACCCAATAGCAAGATTGATACCAATGAGCTGGGATCAAAGACATACTTTAAATATTACTGTAGGCTATACACAAAAGAATTTTTCAGCAACTTTTACAGGTTATTATAATTCTGGTACTCCTTTTACATGGGCTCCTGTATCAGAAAGTAGATTGGCAAATGTTAATTTATATCCTAATAATAGCTGGAAGCCAAGTACATATTCAGTTGATTTTAATGGTTATTATGATATTAAAGTTTTTAATAAGTATTATTTGAGATTTACATTAAATATTTATAATTTGCTGGATACAAAGAATGAAGTTGCTGTTAATTCTCAGACTGGCCATGCTTATACTGCTATTATTAGACCTAATGATATAGCTGGATTTCATAGTAATTTTACAGATTATTATGATGTTATTCATGATCCTTCAATGTTTTCTGCTCCTCGTCAGATAAAGATAGGTATAGGATTAAAATTCTAATTTTAAAAAGGATGATGGTTATGAAGAAGAAACAGTTATTAAGTTTTTATATGATTTTTATCATAAGTATTTTTAGTGTGATTGAAGTATTAGGTCAGGGTAAACCCTATGATGGTCCAGATGATCCTGCAGGGGATATTGCAGCAATAAGAGAAGGGTATATGACTGGTAATAGAGTTTATTTATATTTTAAAAATACTACAGAATTATCAGATTGGCCAAGATCAGATGTTTCAAGATGGCCTAATAATTCAGAAGGTGTAAAAATGTTAGATGGAATTGCTCTTTTAATTGGAGCCAGAGTCTATATTAAAAATGATTCTATTCCTGTAACAAATATGGCACAAATTCAAAATGAGCCAGATCTTGATACATTATATTTTTTAGAAACAAATTATAGAGAAGAGATGGATATGGACCCCACAGGTACAGTAAAATGGGGACTTTATCCTGTTTTTGGATATTTTAATGAAAATGATGAACATCCTGCAATGAGTAATATTCCTTCATCATGGCCTCCAATGGGATGGCCTGCAAGAGGAGGCACAACAAAATGGCCAGGTGAATGGAATGGTAGATTTGGTCGTGGTGTGATATATGCTGATCTTGAAACATTTTTTGTAACAAATGATGCTCAAGATCAAGAATATTTAGGCCCTGAAGATAGAGTGAAATATTATCCAAGGCCTGGTAAATTTATACAGGATGATGCAACTATTCAACCTGGAAAACCATGGGGCGGTTTAGGAATTCGTGTTGAAACACGTGGTTTTCAATGGAATAATCCACAGGCAAGAGATTGTATCTTCTGGGAATATAATATTTCTAATATATCTGATTATGATTTGCCAGAGGTGGCTTTTGGCTATTGGGTTGATAATGGTATTGGAGGAGAAGCGGATGACGAATTAGGATATTTTGATAAATATTTAGATATGGCATATTCATGGGATATTGATGGTATTGGTAGAGCCGGACTTAAAACAGGTACTATGGGGTTTGCTTATTTGGAAAGTCCGGGCTTGCCTTATGATGGTATTGATAATGATGATGATGGTTTAATTGATGAAAAAAGAGATAACCAAGCAACAGCTTTGGTTGGTCCCAGAGATGGTATAGCTAATTTAGATAAGTTTTTAAAATATTATAGTTACACTGAAGATATGCTTCGTGAACACTGGGATGCTGATGAAGATCAGGATTGGGAAGACGGTGAAGATGTAAATGGCAATGGCGTTTATGATATAACAGAAAATCCTGGCGATGATGTGGGATTAGATGGTGTAGGCCCTGGTGATTTAAATTACACAGGACCTGATGAAGGAGAGTGTAACCATAAACCAGATTTTAAAGAAGGTGTAGGTTGTGAACCTAATTTTGCAGCAACTGATGTTTCTGAATCAGATATGGTTGGTTTAACTGCATTTAGATTATTTCCTGTGCCTTCACATGCTTCTGATTATCATTGGTTTAGAGGCGATAAATCAATGTGGGAGTTAGTCGGCTCTGATACATTAGAAGAATATAGTGGCAGAATTTCAAATTTGATTGAAGTTTTTGCTTCAGGACCATTTCCTTTATATAAAGGAAGAACAGAAAGAATTTCTATGTCTATCTTACATTCATATGATCCTTTGGAAGGTTTGAATTCCGAGGAACATTCTGCACCGGCATTATTTCAGGAAAAGAAAATCGTTCAGATTATTTATGAAAAAGATTATAGATTTGCACAACCGCCTAAAATGCCAACATTAACAGCTACACCATCTGATGGTAAAGTTATTTTAACGTGGGATGATATTGCGGATAAAAAAACAAGAGATCCATTTTTGGGTAATGTTAATGATTTTGAAGGATATAAAATATATAGGTCAACAGATCCGAAATTTACTGATGCTGAACAAATTACAGATGGTTATGGAACGCCTATGTTCAAAAAACCTATTTTTCAGTGTGATATTAAGGATGGTAAGACCGGTTTTACTGATTTTGGGTTAGTTAATGGTATGGGATATTATCTTGGTTCTGATAAGGGTATTGTTCATTATTTTGTAGATGAGAATGTTCAAAATGGAAGAACATATTATTATGCAATAGTGGCTTATGACTATGGTGCTCCAAATATTGGACCAGGTATTGCCCCTTCTGAAAATAATATTGTTATTGAATTAGATGAGGCAGAAAATGTAATATCTCATGGAAAAAATGTTGCAGTTGTTGTTCCTCATCAATTAGCAGCAGGCTATACCGGCCCTTCTGTGGATACAATTAAAAATGATATTACTTTAGGCGATGGTACTATAACTCCGGAAATTATAGCTAAAGATGCATTAAATCCAGATAGAGTATATAAAATAAAATTTGGTATAGATACAATTGCAAGTATTAATTTTTATAAACATGGCCTTTATTATACCACAAATTCTTTTTATATCTATGATGAGAATGATACTCTTTTATATTCTGAAACTCCAGATAATTTTAAAAGTGATAATATATTACATGATGATTCGTTAGGTGCTTATACGTTAAATCCAGAAAAAGATATTGTGACAGATTTAATTGATGGTTTTAGATTAAGAATAAAACTAAAATCTAAAACTGTTACTTATGATTATGAAAATTCTGGATGGATAGAGGGTAATGCTCCAATTACAGTTGTTCCTTCTTATTCTCAAGCTAAATATTTTCCATGGGATTATAGGATAGTTTTTACATCTGATAGTAAAGCATATACTGGAATTAATACTAATAAAAATATTAGAGATGAATTTGGTATGAGAGTAAATAGAAGTCAAGTTTTAGTTAATCAAGATTTTAGTTTTTATGTAATAAATACAACTTTTATGGATTCAGCAGGTAATTATGAAAAATTAGATATGGTTGTTGTTGACAAGAATGAAAATGGAGTTTATGACCCATTAGAGGATAAGGTATTGGTAGGACCTCTTAATGAAGCAGGGCAATGGGCAGGAACAGTTATGGCTATTAGTTTTGAAAATTTATCCGATGTTAGCCAAATTCCTACAGAAGGAGAATATAGAGTTACTTTTAAAAGACCATTTTTCGTAACAGATTCTTTATTATTTAAAATAAAAGTATCAAATGGAATAGATAAGTCTAAAATAAATGAAGAAATGGATAAGATTAAGGTTGTGCCTAATCCTTATGTATGTACAAATAGTATGGAAAGATCTGTTATAAATCCTTATTTGAATCAAAGAAGACAGATAATGTTCACACATGTACCAGCAAGATGTGTTATTAAGATTTTTACAGTTAGTGGTGTATTGGTTGATGAAATTCATGTAAACAATAGTGAAGATGTTGGCATTGCTAAATGGGATGTGTTAACTAAAGAAGGGTTAGAAGTTGCAGCTGGAATGTATATTTACCATGTTAAATCTCTTGATACTGGATATGAAAAAATTGGAAAGTTTGCAATTATTAAATAAAGGAGCCTGTTATGAAGAATTTTTTTATAAATATTATATTACTTCTATTAATGATTAATGTAGCATTTGCTAACCGACCATATAGGGTTGGCACAACAGCAGGTAATTTTTTGGAAATTGGTTTTGGTAGCAGGGGATTTGGCATGGGCGATGCTGTTGTCAGTTCTTCTTATGATTTAAGTTCAATGTATTGGAATCCTGCAGGTCTTGCTTTTATGAGTAAGAGTGAATTTCAAACTATGTATCAACCATGGATTTCTGATATTAGTACTTCATTTGCAGGAATTGGTATTGTAAGTCCGCAACTTGGATCTTTTGGTATTGGTTTTTTTCAAACAAATTATGGAACTATAGATGTTACTAATATGGTTATGCAGGAAGGTACTGGTGAACAGTATTCTGCAAATGATTATTGCGTAAATTTGACCTATGCAAGAAAATTAGCACAGTGGTTCTCTTTTGGTTCTTCTTTTAAATATATTTCATCAAAAATATGGCACACTTCTGCAAGTGCCTTTGCATTAGATTTAGGAGTAGTTGTTAATACTTTTTTCTTTTCTCCAACAGGTAATAGAGAAGATGGATTGGCTATTGGAATGAGTATTAGTAATTATGGCACGAAATTAAAATATGATGGGATAGATCTTTTACAGCCTATAGATATTTTGCCAGATGAAAGTGGAAATTATCAGAATGTTGAAGGTAAATTTAATACATTAGCATGGGAATTGCCTTTGATTTTTAGAATTGGTTTTGCATTTTTTCCTATTGTTACTGCAAATCAGAGATTGACAGTTGAAATAGATGCTTTACATCCTAACAATAATAGTGAATCAGTAAATATTGGTGCTGAGTATTCATATCGCATTCCAGCTTTTGGTAAAATTTATTTAAGGACTGGTTATAAAGCACTTTTTTTAGAAGATTCTCAATATGGAGTTACCTTTGGTGCAGGGTTTAAGAAAAATATTTTTAACAATATGGCTCTTCGAGTGGATTATTCTTATAGAGATTATGGCGTTTTTGGTGGCTTACAAGCTTATACCTTCAGTGTGACTTTTTAATTGGCAATTTTCTTGACAAATGGAGATTTTTTATTAAGTTCCTTATATGGCAAGTAAATTGAATTTTAAATATTTATTAGAAGTAGTGCTAATATCTTTAGTGCTACTTCTAATTTTTTCTTTTATATTAATACATAATTTTTCTAAAAGAAATGAGCCTGTAGTTTTATATTATGTTGATAATATTACTGCTATACATAGAGAATTGATAAATGAATTTAACAAGCAATATAAAAATAGAATTTTTGTTAAAACAATAAATTTACCTTTTTCTAAATTTAGCACAAATGAAAGAAAAGAGCTTATTGCAAGGGCATTAAGGAGTAAAAATAAACATATAGATATATTTACAGTAGATTTGATATGGGTGAAAAGATTTGCACGATGGGCGTATCCTCTTGATAATGATTTAAAGGAACTTTTTAACGATAAAGTTATAGATGTTGCAAAAAAATCGTGTATTGTTGATAGAAAGTTAGTTGCATTTCCTTTTTATATTGATCTTTCGTTAATGTATTATAGAAAAGATATTCTGGAAAAGTTTTCAGATTATCAAGAGATAAAAAATAAATTGGATAGAGGTATTACATGGAATGAGTTTATAGATTTAGGAAAGAGATTTACAAAGCAAAAGCAATATTTTTATATATTCCCCGGTAGAAATTTTGAGGGGTTAATGTGTTGGTTTTGGGAAGGCTTATGCAATAAGTATAGATATGAAAATGGACGGATTATTTTTGATTATGCTTATGCAAGGAGATCATTAAAATTACATAGAGATTTAATATATCATTATAAAATGACTCCCTATGATGTGGTTTTTTTCGACGAAGTTAATGGATATATTTATGCATTAGAAAATGATATTCCTTTTTTTAGGGGATGGCCGGGATTTTTAAAACATCATAAGGATTTAGTTAATATTAAGTGTGATATTAATAATTTTGATTTTTGTTTATTGCCACATTTTGAAGATTGCCAATCAGGATATACCTTTGGCGGATGGAATTTTATGATATCAAAATTTTCTGAACATAAAAAAGAAGCAGCAGAATTTGTTAAATTTATGTTTCAAAAGTCCAGTCAATTATATAGTTTTGATGTTGGGGGCTATATTCCTGTGAATAAAGAAGTTTTTGATGAATATATGGAAAGTAATGATGAACTGAAAAAGGCAAATAATCTCCTAAAACATGGTATACATAGGCCTTATTCTGAAGAGTATACGAAATATTCAGATATTTTTGCATACTTTATAAATTTATATTTAAAAGATAATAGTATTACAGAAGATGAAGTTATTGATAGTATTAATTTTTATTTAAATAAAGATGAGTTATTTACCAGATGAGAGTTTTAAAAAAGACTATATTTAGCGAACATTTTGAGTTTAAACATATTTTGATTATTTTTTTTGTTATTGTACTATTTCAGTTTATGTTTTTTATAATTTTTAAATATACTTTAAAGGATATTGTAAAAAAGACTCAAAAATGGTATCAGAAAAATTATGCAGAGGTTTTAGGTTCTATAAGTACCAATACTTTTGAGATAGTAATAGAAATTCAAAATTTATTGAAAGAGAATAAAATAAAGGCTTCTAATATTGTAAGTGCGTATAATATTATTTTTAGTCAGCAATTATTACAAGAGAATATTAATGATGTGTGTATTTTCCTTTTCAAGAATGAAAAAAATTTGATTTTTGATAATGGAAGACAGATGTATCTATATTTTTTTGAAGATAAGTATATCAAACCTGAGAAAAAACATGATGTTGCTGTTAGTTATTTGGAAAAAATTTTTGATGAAATAAGAGAAAAAGAACATGTTTTTTCTTTTGTCTCAGATGACAATATTTTTTATCTATTTGTGCCATTAGTTCCCCATGGAGAATTTATAGGAGTTGTTTTTTTTAAGATAAAGATTGAATTAAGTTATTTAAGTGATAATATAGTACAAAGTTATAATGAAATTTCTTTAATCTTTAGTGCATTGATGTTTGTTGGGCTTTTGGGTATGCTCCTTATATCATCATATACTTTGAATGAAAGAAATGATGCATTAGAGATGTACTATAAAGAAAAAGAAAAATTTATATCGGAACAGATTGAGCATAAGAAGGAAGTTCAGTTTACCAGAAAAATATATCATACTACTCATAAAGCTGAAAAAATTTTAGGTTTTATGTTAGAAGATTTAAATGAGATAAATTGTGATAATTTTGAAGTATATAAAGAAAGATTGAAAAGATATACTAAGTTTGTTTCCAGAGTGTTTTATGATATGAAATGGTTAGATATTCCTGTTAATTCAGTAAGAAATATTATTTTTAATACAAATATAAATAAAATTATTGAATTTATTGTGAAAAATATTTTTAAAAGAGTTACTTATGGAAAGACTTATTTTGATATTGTATTAAAACTTGATTCTAAACTTCCAAATGTGCATATTAATGAATATGCAATATGGGAAATTTTAGAACCTTTGATTCAAAATTCAATAGATCATTCCTGTAAGGATAATATAATTATAGAAATCCAGACTGAATATGATAAAGATAATAAGTTGGGAAAAATTATTATTTCTGATAATGGAAGGGGAATAAAAGAAGATTTGTTGGAAGAAGAGAATGGAGTCCAAAAAATATTTAAGGAGCAAATTTCCACCAAGAAACATATTGATAATTCTGGATATGGCTGTTTTATTGCTTATGAAATTGCTGTCAAAAAATGTGGATGGAGAATGAGAGCAGGAAATAATCCAGAGGGTGGAGCATTTTTTGAAATAGTTTTTAAGGTTTAATTTTTTTTAAAGGAGAGTATTTGATTAATAAAATTAAGTTATTAGTTATTGAGGATGAAGAATTTGACATCAAACGAATAAAAAGGACAATAGAAGCTTTTGAGGAGAAAATTAAAATTGTAGATGTTGTTAATAATGGAGAAGAAGCAATAAGACTTGTTTCTGAGAAAAAAGGTCTTTATGATGTAGTAATAATGGATTTCCAAATTTCAGGGAGAATTAGAGGAGAAGTTTTGATTAAAAAATTAAAAAGCATCTCCCCCACGATACAAATAATTGTTGTTACTAAGATGACTATTCATATTTCAGATTTTGGTTTTGCAAAAAGTTTGCTTGATGCAGGAGCTTTATGGTATTGTACAAAATATCCAGCAGATATAGAAGATTATATATACCAACCGACTGATTTTATTTTAAATATTTTCAATGCTTATGAGAAAAAACAATTGGAATTGAAAAATATTAAAACTAAAAAGAAATTTATACAGAAAATTAATGATATTCTTGAGGAAAAGGAAATTATAGGTTCGTCAGAATATATTAAAAATATAAAAAAACAAATTGAGATTTATTCCCAAAATAATTCTACTGTATTAATTACAGGTGAATCCGGTACAGGTAAAGAATTAGTTGCTTTTAATATTCATTATAGAAGTGGCAGAAAATTTGAAAAATTTTTATCTATAAATTGTGCAAGCCTTCCTGAAACATTATTAGAAAGCGAGTTATTTGGATATGAAAAAGGTTCTTTTACTGGTGCTACTGAGTCAAAAAAAGGTATTTTTGAAAGTGCTAATAATGGAACAGTTTTTCTGGACGAAATAGGAGAATTATCATTGCCAGCACAAGCGAAGTTGTTAAGAGTATTAGAGTATAATGAAATTGATAAAATTGGTAAAAGAGAAAAAATAAAAATAAATGTTAGAGTTATTTGTGCTACAAATAAAAATCTTGAAGAAGAAGTGAAAAAAGGGAAATTTAGAAAAGATTTATTTTACAGAATAAATGTACTTTTTATAAAATTAAAGCCATTAAGGGAGAGGAAAGAAGATATACCAGAACTTTTTGATTTTTTCCTCAAAAAGTATGCTAATGAGTTTGGGATTGAATCGCCTACTATTTCAGATAGCGTTTATAAATTGCTATTAGAATATGATTGGCCGGGGAATATAAGGCAGCTTCAAAATGTTGTGCAAAGGCTTTTATTAAATTATAGAGGGAATGTAATAAAAGAAGATAATTTATTGGTTGCTCTTGGTGATAATAGATTGACTTATGATAATATATTTACTTTTGACAATCAAGACAGAGAAATTAAACCTTTAAAATATGTAGAAAAAGAATTCAGGAAAAAATATTTCCTTTTTGTTAGAAAGAATACTAAATCTGATGCAGAAGCTGCACGTTTATTAGGTCTTGCACCACCTAATTATTATAGAATGTGTAAAGAGTTAGGAATTAAATAGAAAGGGTTCTAAAATGAAACGAATAATTATTGTTTATTTATTACTTTTTACAAGTTTTTTTGCTTTTGATAAACCTTATAGAGGAGCAGAATATAGAACAAAGTCAGCATTTTTATATGGAAAGTTTGAAGTTAGAATGAAATCAGCAGGTTATTCCGGTATGTTATGCTCTTTTTTTACATTTCATGATCCTGATCCTTTTGACATCAATAAATGGAATGAAATCGATATTGAAATTCTTGGAAGATATAATAATGAAGTACAATTTAATGTTATCACTCCAGGTATTGTGAATCATGTAAAAAGAGATACAGTATGGTTTAATCCCCATAATGATTTTCATGTTTATTCTATTGAGTGGACACCTTTTTATGTAAGTTGGTCTGTGGATGGGTTTGAGGTTTTTAGAGAAACAGAGGAGCATATAGGGACTTTAATTTATCCTCAAAAACTAATGATGAATATATGGCAGTCAACTAATAAAGATTGGACTGGCGTTTTTTATGAAAATTCATTGCCTATATATGCATATTATGATTGGGTTAAATATTATTCATATACACCAGGCAAGAATGATAATTTTACATTAGAATGGACAGATAATTTTGATTATTTTGATCAATCAAGATGGGAGAAAGCATCACATACTTTTAGTGATAATAATACACAGTTTATTCCAGACAATGCTGTTTTAAAAGATGGTTATTTAATTTTATGTTTAACAAATAAATATAATCTTGGATTTGATAATAGGAAAATAACTTCAGTAGATACTGACCCACCATATATTATATATGCAAAAAATTATTTATCAAAAATTAATGTTCAGTTTTCAGAACCAATAAATAGAGATATATCAACTTCAAATTTTATTATTCCTGGAGTAAATATAGATTCATTGCAAATATCAGAAGATAATAAAATGGTTGTCTTATTTCCAGATAGCATAACAAATACTAAAAAATATATTTTAATTCCAAGTTCTATAAAAGATACTTGTGGGAATATTATAAAAACTCAAAGATTTGATATTGTCAATGGAGTTGTTCCTCCTTGTACTATCAATTGCGGCGTAGATGATACAGTATGGAATAATGGCGTTGAATATGGTTATGCGGGAGGTAATGTTAATTATTGTTTTGATAAAGAGATAAATAATACAGAAAAAGATTCTTTATTCCAAAGCTATATTAATGGAATTGGCTTTTATTCTGTGAATCTTGAAAATGGCGAATATGATGTGACTTTGTTTTTTTCTGAAAATGAGTTCAATCAAAAATCAAAAAGAATATTTGATGTATTTTGTGAAAATGAAAAAATTATCGAGAATTTAGACATATATGAACGAGCAGGAAGTTTTTCTGCTCTGGAAGTAAAATTTTCTACCAGAGTTTTGGATAGAAGGTTAGATTTATATTTTTCACCTGTTATAGGTAATCCTCTTTTATGTGGAATAAAAATAGAAAACAAAAATTCAACTTCAATAAAGGAGCATCAGGGAAAAACAAAGAATATTAAAGTTTACCCTAATCCTAATAATGGTATTTTGTATTGTGAATCTGAGGATTTTTTAAATCGTATAGATATTTATAATGTTGTAGGTGAAAAAATCATTAGCAAACAAGTTGACAATAATAAAGCTATTTTGAATTTGACTGAGTTTTCTAATGGGATATATTTTTTAAGAGTAATTTCCAGTGATTTTGATATAATAAAGAAGATAATTATTTTGAAATAGAGCGAGCTTGTTTCTTTTTTAGAAAAATAGTTTTTTTATATTTATTTCTTGAAATTTAAAGAAAAATCTTTATTTTTGAATAGAAAAAAGGAGGAATCATTTATGAAAAGGTTTTTTGTGTTTATTTTAACTTTATTTGTTTTTTCATCTTTATTTGCCCTTGAAAAAAGAGCAATAGTTCCTGAAGATTTATGGAAGATGAAAAGGGTCGGGGAAGGAGCTTTATCTCCAGATGGTAAATTTTTAGCATTTACTGTAACTTCTTATAAACTTGCTGATAATTCAGGTAGTACACAGATTTGGTTGCTTGATACAAAAACAAAAAAGTATTATCAAATTACAGAAAAAGGTGATAATTTTAATCATGTTTGGTGTAAAGATTCAAAAAATTTGCTTTTTTTATCAACACGAGATGATATTGTAAAAGTTTTTAAGAAAAATATTGAAACAAAAGATGAACAAAAATTTTTTGAAGTTCCGGTTAGTATTAGTTCGTTTAAAATTTCTAAAAATGGTAGATATTTAGCATTTTATGCGAAGCTGTATTCTGGTGCAAAGACATTAGAGGAAAGTGGAAAATTGAAGGAAGAAAAAAGTAAAAGCAAGGTTAAGGCGAGAATAATAGAGGATTTACCTTATAGAATATGGAATCATTGGTGCAATGATTATAAATCACATATTTTCGTTGCAGATTTAAAAACAGGGAAGATAAAGGATGTTTCTCCAAAAGCAAAATATGTACCACCAGTTGACTTAGGTAGTGGTTTTGATTTTTCTCCTGATGAGAAATATTTGGTATATGTAACTAATCTTGATGAGAATCTTGAAGCTTCAACTAATAATGATATTTTTCTTGTTAAATTAAGTGATTTTAGTATAAGTAAAATAACAGAAAGTAAAGCATGTGATAATAATCCTGTCTTTTCACCTAATGGTAAATATATTGCATATAAGGCAATGAGAAGACCCGGATTTGAAGCTGATCAATATGATCTTATTATATATGATATAAAAAAACAAAAATCTAAAAATTTGACATTGGATTTTGATAGAGATATTGGTTCTATTTATTGGTCTTATAATTCTAAATATATTTATTCTAATATCCTTGATAATGGTAGAGTGAAATTATATAAAATTAATAAAAGTAATGGTAAAATAAAGGTTTTATACAAAGAACATTATAATGTTATTCTTGGTAATGATAAAAAATTTATATATTTTAAACAGCAAAGAGCAAATTTGCCTTATGAAATTTTCAGGATCAATTTAAAGAATAATAAAATTGAACAATTAACATTTTTGAATAAAAAAATTCTTGATTCATTAGAAATGAATTCTTTAGAAGATTTCTATTTTACAAGTTTTGATGGTAGAAAAGTGCATGCTTTGATATTAAAGCCACCTTTTTTTGACAAAAATAAGAAATATCCTCTTATTTATTTAATTCATGGTGGTCCACAAGGAGCATGGGAAGATGATTTCCATTATAGATGGAATAGTGAATTATTTGCATCAAGGGGATATTTTGTAGCAATGGTTAATTTTAGAGGTTCTAAAGGATATGGTCAAGATTTTTGCGATCAGGTAAGTAAAAATTGGGGTGGTGGACCGTACAAAGATTTAATGATAGGATTAGATAGTATATTAGCCTTTTATAAAGACAATATAGATCCTGAAAGAGTTGGAGCAGCTGGTGCTTCTTATGGAGGCTTTATGATAGATTGGATATCAACGCAGGAAGGTAGTCAAAAATTTAAATGTTTAGTATCCCATGATGGTGTTTTTGATCAGTTTTCTGAATATGGTACAACAGAAGAATTATGGTTTCCTAATTGGGAATTTGGTGGAAATCCTTATGAAAATCCAGAATTATATGAAAAATGGTCACCTTCAAAATATATAAAAAATTATAAAAAATATAAAACTCCTATGCTAATTATACATGGGGAGAACGATTATAGAGTACCAATCAATCAGGGGTTACAATTATTTACTGCTTTACAGGTTATGGGAGTTCCTTCGAAATTGTTATATTTTCCAGATGAAGATCATTTTGTAACAAAACCTCAAAATTCTATATTATGGTGGAACACAGTATTAGATTGGATTGATAGATATTGCAAGTAATATGTTATTGATATATATTGAAAAAAGGGTTACCATTAAGATGGTAACCCTTTTTTTATATATATGCCCCCACTATTGTCGCTGTTAGTTCACTATTAGTTAAAGAATTCTTTTTGTAATGCTTCTTGAGCAATTTTAGTGCTTGGACCAACACCTCTTGCAACATTGATAGCAACTTTTCCGTCTA
>CAYLKS010000042.1:0-24026 GCA_964384205.1 uncultured bacterium
ATCTATATCGGAGCGTATTTCATTTTCTTCCTGTCCTTTTTTTATTATGGATGTTATAAATTTTTGGTTATGTGTCATAATGGAAAATATGAATTGTGAAAGTTCTCTGTTATTTTGAAATATTTGCTCCGAAAATATTATAGCCGCCATTTGGGGATGTTCCGTAAAATACTCGAAATGTTTTTTGAAAATCATTTTAATTGTATTAATTGTTGATTCGTGATAAGTGGTAGCAAGATTGAAAATCATATTTTCATGTTCTTCGAATAGTTTTAGTATTCCGAGAAGTATTTGATGTTTGCTTTTAAAATGTCTGTAAATTGCGCCTTCTGTTATACTTAAGCTTGCGGACAAATTTTTAATAGTAAGATTTTGGATACCTTGTGTAGCGAGCAGATTAACTGCGGCATTGATTATTTCATTTTGTCTTTTTGAAAACATAACCACATCCTTGTTAAGTAAGTATTTACTTACTTTTAATATAAAAATAATTTTTCCCTTGTCAAGCATTTTTTATTTTTTTTCAAAATATAAATACAATTTTTTTAAATTCAAGGGGGACCATGTCTCTTCTTTTCCCAATATTTTTTATGAAAAATGCTTGACAATAAGATTATTGTTTAATATATTGGAAACTATGAAAACTAAAAAAGTTTCCAAAATGAGGCATAAAATTGCTCTTGCAAGTATAGATATTTTTTTATCAAGGGGATTTGCTATAGCGACAATGGATTATATTGCAAAAGAATTAAATATGAGTAAGAAAACATTATATAAATATTTTAAGTCAAAAGATCATCTCATTTTTTATTCAATAAATTTAATACTTAGGACTATTGAAAGGAGATTGTATAATATTCATAACAATGAAGATTTTGATGAGCTTGAGAAGTTTCAGCATACAGTTGAATTCATTGTTGAAAATTTATATAAAATAAATCCTCAATATTTTACAGATCTTGCTGTTAAGTATAAATATTTATGGTTATATGTTGATGAGTTTCGCCGAAAACGTTTTATTCCTATTTTATACAAAACTTTGATAAGAATGCAAAAAAAAGGTATGATCAAGGAAAATCTGGATATAAATTTTATACTTTTAGTTTTTTATACAATTTTAACCAAAACTGTGGGGCCTGAACAAATTGTGAAAAATAATATTGATTATAGAACTTTAGGAATACAAATATATGAATTGTTTTTCAATGGCATATTAAAAGATAAGAGGAGTGATTATGAAAAAGACTTTTTTAATGATGATATTTTTTCTATTTTTATGTTCTAAAGATTATAAGCATATTAAATCATCTGGTATTATAGAAGGGATTGATATTGATTTACGAACAAAAGTTTCCGGACAGATTTTAAAATTATATGTTCATGAAGGAGATGTTGTAAAAAAATTTGATACAATAGCAGTATTGGATGATACTTTGTTGAATATTCAGAAACAAAAGGTTATAGGAACTATAACTCAATTGAAAGCAAAATTGAATTTATTGCTTAATGGAGCAAGGATTGAGGATTTAGATATTGCAAAGCAAAATTTAAAAAAAGCCAGAGAAGTATTTGTGAATCTTGAAAAAGAATATAACAGAATGAAAGCATTGCATGATCAAAAAGCAATTTCTGATAAAACATTTGATAATGTAACAACAAAGTATGAAGAAGCAAAGTCATCATTAAATATTGCAAAATTAAATCTTGCTAAATTGCAGAAATTCGCAAGGCCTGAAGAAATTGATATGGCTAAAGCACAATTGGATGCAGCAATTGCAGAATTGGATTTGATAAATAAACACATTTCTTATACAAAAATTTTGGCACCGATTAATGGATATATTACTGATTTACCTTATAGGGAATATGAATCAATTCCTCAAGGAGGAATTATTGCCAATATTACAAGGACGGACAGTGTTTATACCAATATTTATTTGAAAGAACCAACGATTGTTAAGCTACGGATAAATCAGAAGGTTAAGGTATATTTTGATGATAAAGATAATAGTTATGATGCTAAAATAATTTATATATCTCCTGTTGCTGAATTTGTACCTAAGAATGTTCAAACTGATGACCAGAGATCAAAATTAGTTTTTAAAGTAAAGCTTGGTATAGCTAATAAAGATTTTATTTTTAAACCTGGCTTACCTGTTAATGTCATTATTGATTTAAAATGAGTTATTTTGTTATTTTTGAAAATGTGAAGAAATCTTTTAATAATATTAAAGCACTGGATAATGTTTCAATTAGTATTTCAAAAGGTGAATTATGCGCCTTTCTGGGACCAGATGGAGCAGGGAAGTCCACTTTCTTTCGTTCGTTATGTGGTATTATTGATGTAGATGATGGTAATATTATTTTAGATGGAATAAATTTAAAAAATAATAAAAAAGAGGTTCAAAGTAAGATCGGTTATCTTTCACAAAATTTTAGTTTATATACAGATCTAACTGTATCTGAGAATATTGATTTTTTTGCAACTATTCATAATAAGTTTAATTATAGAAAAAAGAAGGAAGAATTACTTAGAAAATTGAATTTATATGATTTTCGGGATAGGCTTGCTAAAAATTTATCCGGTGGTATGAAACAAAAATTAGCTTTGATATGTTCTTTGATTTATGATCCTGAAATTCTTATTTTGGATGAACCGACTAATGGGGTAGATCCTGTTTCAAGGCGCGAATTCTGGAATATTATTATTGAACAAAATTTAAATAACCAACTTACGATTTTGATATCTACTCCATATCTTGATGAGGCAGAGCTGGCAGATACTGTTGTATTTATGAATAAAGGGAAAATTTTATTCTATGATAGTGTTACCTCTGCTTTGAATCTTTTTAAGATTAAAATTTTGAAAATATTTGCTAAGAATTTAGTTGAATTTAAAGATATTATCCCCGAAAATTTACCTTTTATTATTTATGGTGATAGAATTGAGCTTGAAATAAAAGATGAAAATCAGATTAAAGAATTAATTGAAAATTTTAAATTAAGATTTGACAATTTCGAGTATGAAATAAGTAATCCATCATTGGAAAATATTTTTGTATTACTTTTAAAAGAAGAGAACAATAATTATGATAAAAGTTGACAATTTAGTAAAGAAGTTTGGTTCCTTTATTGCTGTTAATAATATTAGTTTTGAAATTAAAAAGGGAGAAATTTTTGGCCTTCTTGGTGCAAATGGGGCAGGGAAGACAACAACAATCAGAATGCTTTGTGGGTTATTATCACCCAGTTCAGGAAAAATAGTTATTAATGGGAATGATGTTACAAAAAACAGTGAAAAAATAAAGGAACTTATTGGTTATATGTCTCAGAAATTTGCATTATATAGTGATTTGACTATCTATGAAAACTTAATTTTTTATGGGGGAATTTATAATTTGCCGAAAAAGCAGATAAATGAAAGGATAGATTATTTGCTGTCGTGGTTAGGAATTAGAGAATATAAAGATTTTTTTATAAATCAATTGCCACAGGGAATAAGGCAAAAAGTGGCTTTATCTGTAGCAATAATTCATAACCCATATGTAATTTTTTTGGACGAACCTACCTCAGGTGTTGATCCTATTACAAGAAGATTATTCTGGGATATTATTTATCAATTGAAAGAAGAAGGCAAGACTATTTTAGTTACTACTCATTTTATGGATGAAGCTGAGTTTTGTAATAATTTGGTTTTAATAAAAAGTGGTAAAATTATTGCTATGGGCAGTCCTGAACAAATAAAAAAAATTAAAAATAATGGAAGAATGTATTTAATAAAAGTAGATAAAGTTTTTGATATATTGCATCTTTTAAAAGAAAAATTGCCTGATAGTGATGTTTTTTTAAAAGGTAAGTCATTACATATTGCTTATGATTTACCGTTAGATGATATGAAAAATTTTTTAAAAGAATTGGGCATTAATTTTTATTTTATAAAAGAAATGAAGCCTACTTTAGAAGATATTTTCTTGAGTCTATCAAAAGGGGAGAAATCATTTTGAATAGATTAAGAGGTATTATTAAAAAAGAGATAATTGAAATTATGCGAGATAAAAGGACATTGGGACTTTTAATATTTTTCCCATCATTTTTATTATTTTTATTTGGTTTTGCTTTAAATTATGATATTAAGAATATTGATTTTGCTGTTTTAGATTATGATAATTCTGCAATTAGCAGGCAGTTAATTGAAAAATTTTCAGCAACGGATTTTTTTAATTTTAAATATAAATTATATTCCATAAATAGTATAGATAAATTGATAGCAGAGGAAAAAATAAAGTTAGCTATTATTGTTCCTTATAATTTCAGTGAAAATATAAAAACAGGTAAACCATATAGTATTGAATTTTTAATTGATGCCTCAAATCCTCTGGTAGGTTCTGTTACTTCAGGTTATATTATGAGAATTTTAAATCTTTTTTCTTTTGATAACAAAGTAGTTCCACATTTTTTAACTCTCCAGGAAAAAACATTATATAATCCGGAGATGGATAGTACCAAATTTTTGATGCCTGGTCTTATTGGTTATATTTTGATGATTGTTACTGTAATTGCTACCTCAATGTCATTGGTTAAAGAAGTAGAAAAATATACTATGGAGCAATTAAAAATTTCTAAACTACATCCTTTGGAGATTATTATCGGCAAACTTATACCATATTTTGTAATTTCATTATTAACTTCTTTTTTAATTTTGATTACAGGAAAAGTTTTTTTTGAGATTAATGTTGAGGGCAGCTGGCTATTATTGACACTTGTTATTATGCTTTTTGCAATTTGTGGGCTTTCTATGGGGCTTTTTATTTCCACAATTGCAGAGACTCAATTGATAGCTTTTATTATTGCTATTATGATGTCGGTTCTTCCTACATTTTTATTATCTGGATTTGTTTTTCCAATTGAAAATATGCCTAAATTAATACAGTATGTTACTTATTTTATTCCAGCTAAATATTTTATTAATATGCTTAGAATTATTATTTTAAAAGGTAAAGGAGTCCCTTATTTCTACAAAGATTTTGTAATTTTATCTTTAATGACATTAGGCATTATTTTAGTTAGCGCAAAGAGATTAAAACAAAAATTGGGTTTTTAATGATGAGAAAGGTTATATTTTTTATCAAGAAAGAATTTTTACATTTATTTCGAGATAAGAGGACAAGATTTGCTATAATAATTCCGCCACTTATACAGTTGATAATTTTAGGATATGCTGCAAATCTTGATATTGAAAAGTTGAATATAGGTGTTTGTGATTTTGATGGCTCAAAATTAAGTAATCAAGTTATTGAAAAATTCACTTCAAGTACTTATTTTGATTTGAAGGTATATTCCAGGAATTTATCAGAAATGGAAGAAGCAATAGCCAGAGATATAATAGATTGTTATTTGTATATTCCTCAAGATTTTGAAAATAATATAAAAAAATATCAAAATGTTCAGATATTACTGGTTGTAGACGGTTCTGAATCATTAAAAGCGACATCGTCAGTTAATTTTACAAAATTAATATTATCTGATTTTGAGATTCAGAATATTTTGAAAATAAAAGAAAAAAAATTTAATCCATCTGTTATTACTTTATTTAATCCAGATTTGAAAAGTAGAAATTTTATGGTTCCAGGTGTTTTATCTCTTATAATATTGATAATTACAATGCTTTTGACAGCAGGAGCTATTGTGAGAGAGAAAGAAGAGGGAACAATTGAACAATTGAATGTAGTTCCAATAAATAAAATACATATAATTTTAGGGAAGTTATTGCCTTATGTACTTGTTTCAACATTTGAGATTATAATCACAATTTTTTTAGCATTATCCATATTTCATGTGCCTTTTAGAGGTAATTTGCTTACTTTACTTTTTTTTGCTTTAATTTTTATATTAACAACATCGGGATTTGGTATTGCAGTTTCGAATATTTCAGCAACTCAGCATCAAGCTATCATTAGTACGATATTCTTTTTTATGCTGCCAATGATTTTTTTATCGGGTTTTATTTTTCCGATTGAGAACATGCCATTAGTATTACAATTTATTACAAATTTTATACCTCTTAAATATTTTTTTATAATAATACGTGGGATATTTCTTAAGGGGCTGGGTTTTAGAGAATTATGGATTAGCGGAGCAAAAATGTTTGTTATAGGAATTATTATTTTAATTTTTAGTGTTATGAAGTATAAAAAGACAATTGATTAGAAATAGCCGGGAATGGGAATCGAACCCACAACCTACTGATTACGAATCAGTTGCTCTACCTTTGAGCTATCCCGGCAATATAACTAATTTATTCCAGTATGTCCAAATCCACCTTCATTTCTATGAGTTTCATCTAATTCATCAACAATCTCAAATTCTATTTTTTCAATTTTATTTAATACAAGTTGGGCTATTCTATCACCGTTTTTTATTATAAAATTTTCTTTTCCGAAATTGAACATTATAATTTTTATTTCTCCTCTATAATCTGCATCTATAGTTCCCGGAGAGTTTAACAATCCAATTCCATGTCGTATTGAAAGCCCACTTCTTGGTCGCACCTGCACTTCGTATCCACTTGGTATAGATATTGCCAATCCTGTTGGCACTAAAGTAAATTCACCAGGTTTTATAATAATATCTTCTTCTATTGCAGCTCTAATATCCAGTCCAGCAGAATCGGGTGTCATATATTCTGGGATAGATTTTACAAGATCAGGTCTCAATATTTTTATTTTTACATTAATCAATTTTAGTTTCCTTCTTTCATTCTATTGGTAAAATCTACCATAAATTCTCGCATGCCAGAATCCCCACCGTATTTTAGTTCAATATTATCCACTACAACTAATGGTTCTAAAATGAGATTATCACTTGTTTGAGTATTAATTATAGGTGTTTCTTTCTTAGGTTCAATATTGAATATTTTACTAAATATTTCTACAATATCCTGTCTATTGTTAGAATTGATATTTATAGATTTAGTTGTTTTTTGTTCTATACCCATAAAGTTAACATAAATTCCTTCTATTTCAGCAAAATATTTTATTGGGATAACAAGGTCTGCTTGTTTTGCACTTTCTGAAAATAGGCTATCAAATACAATTTTGTATGTTGAATTTTTAACTAAATTAGAGTAAATATTTTTTTCCTCAGTGCCTACAGGATCAGAATTTACCATAAGTAATAAATCATATTTTTTATTAAGATCCAGAGTTTCTAAATTAAAATTATTTGCTAATAACCAGCCAAATGAATTAGAACGTATGAATCCATATAGTAGTCTTGGGTCATTATTTTTTATAATATTTATTGTGTTTATTAGATGATATGCTTCATTACTTGCTAATGGCTTTTTGAAAATAAATATTGATTTTTTATCGAGAAGTTCTTGAGCAAGATTTCTTATTTCTTCTGAAATAATTGCTTTTTCTAATTGTTTTATGTACTCATTTGTATTTTTAAAATTATTTTGTTTTTGAAGGAGGAGTTTATTAATTGCCTTTAAGTCATTTTCAACTTCTGTATTAGTTATGATGAGATTTCCTGTTTTTTGAAATTCTTTTAATTTCACGTCAAAATTTTTACCTAATACATATACCTTTTTACCATCTTTCAGATGTTTTATAATTTTTAATGTTATTACAGAATCTAAGAATTGAGAGTCTAATATTATTATAATATCAGTTTCTTCAAATCGTTTATTACTTGCTCCAAAATATTGTAAAAGACCATATTTATTTAGAGAATTTACAATATTGACATAATTATTTTGAAATACAGATGCTTTATCTCCATTGATTTGTTTGATTTGATAATAAAAATCTAAAGGCAATCCTTCACCTATTAGAAATAATTTATTAGAGGTGCTTTCGACTTTATTTTTTAATATTTCTAAAGCTTCTGATATTGCAATAGGTTTAAAATTTCCGTTTTCTTTTATTAAAGCATCTTTTAGTAAATTATTGTCATTGAAAACCTCGTGTCCGAATCTTCCAACTTTACAGAGAAATCCTTTATTGAGTTCAGAATTTAGATCTCCTGTTACTCTGGTTATTTTATCACCATAGGTATGTATATTGATATTGCACCCAACAGAGCAGAATGTACATATGCTTTGAGTAATTGTTTCTTTAAAAGGACCTGGTTTTGCAAATGATGGATTTTTTTCAGTTAGAGCACCAACAGGACATGATTGTACGCACTGTCCGCAGGTTTCACAATTTGTTGCCATTAGAGGATCATTAAAACTTGGCATTATAACAGCATCGAATCCTCTTTTTACAAATCCCCATGAATAGGTTTTTTGAACTTCTTCACAAATTCTGACACATCGTCCGCAATTTATACATTTATTAGGCTCGATTCTAATGAAAGGATGAGAATCATCTACAGGAATATTTTTATAAGAGCCTAATAAACTTGTAATATTAACTTGATAATCAGTGGCATATTTTTTTAATTTACATTCGAATACATCTTTACAGCCACATTCAAGGCAACGCTGGGCTTCTTTTATAGCTTGTTCTTCTGAATAGCCTAATTCTATTTCTTTGAAATTAGTTTTTCTTTTTTCAGGTTTTAAAACAGGCATTTTTTCTCTTGGCACTTTAGGATATTCTGCAAAATCTTCTGGAGTTAATTCTTTAAAATCATCTTTTCTAATGACAAATTCTTTTATAGGTTTAGTTACTTTACCTGTTCGTAGATATTCGTGTATAGATTTTGCAGCTTTCCCGCTTCCGGCTATTGCATCGATTGCAGCAGCAGGTCCTGTTACTGCATCTCCAATTGCGAATATCCCTTCTATATTTGTAGCCATTGTATCTTCATCAACAACAAAAGTATTCCATCTTGTAACATCAGGAATTTCTTTTTCATTTTCCAGGAATGATAAATCCACAGTTTGGCCAATAGCAGCAATAACATTATCAACATCTATATAATATTCAGAATCTTCTATAGGTATAGGGCGTCTTCTTCCAGACTCATCTGGTTCACCTAATTGCATCTTTATACATTTTAATTTTTCTACTTTTTTATTACCAATAACTTCTAAAGGAGCAGTTAAATAATGGAATTGAATTCCTTCTTCTATGGCTTCTTCTACTTCAATATCGTTTGCAGGCATTTCATTTCTTGTACGTCTATATAGTACCATTACATTTTCTGCCCCTAATCGTAATGATGTTCTTGCTGCATCCATAGCAGTATTTCCACCACCAATTACAGCTACAGTTTTACCTATTTCCACTTTTTTGCCAGATGCTACATCTCTTAAGAAATCAACACCAACATATACACCGGGGATATCTTCACCTTTTGCACGCATTCCCATACCTTTTTGCGCACCAACAGCGAACAGAATTGCTTTATATCCTTGTTTCTTTAAATCTTCTATTGTAAAATCTTTTCCCAATTCTTGATTGCATTTTATTTCAAATCCTACACCTGCCTTTGTCATTATATCGATTTCAGCGTCTAATATTTTTTTTGGTAATCTATATTCAGGGATACCATATCTTAACATTCCACCGGGTTTCGGTAATTTTTCAAAAACGGTTGATTTATAGCCTTCGATGGCTAAATAATATGCTGCTGTTAGTCCTCCGGGGCCGGAACCTATTATAGCAATTTTTTCAGGATATTCAGCTTTATTTTTTGGAATAAAAGGATCTCCAGATTCTAAATCTTTATCAGCGACAAATCTTTTTAAGTAATCAATAGCTACAGGTTCATCATCGAATATACCTCTTCTACATTTTGCTTCACAAGGTCTTGTGCATACTCTACCAATAGATAGAGGCATTGGGTTTGTTTCTTTAATTAATTTTAGTGATTCTTTAAATTGTTTATTTGCAATAAGGGCAATATATCCTTGAACATCTACTCCAGCCGGACAGGTTAGTGTACATGGAGCTTTACAATCTGCATAATGGTTAGAAAGCAGTAGTTCTAAAGCCATTTTTCTAACTTTTTTGATATTTTCTTCAGATGTTTTTATTCTCATTCCAGGAGCAACTTTAGTAGCACAGGCTGGTTTAAATGCCCTCATTCCTTCAATTTCAACAACACAAACAAAGCATGAACCAAAAGGTATAAGGTTTTTATCATGACATAAAGTAGGGATTTCAACGCCCTGATCTTCTGCAACCTGTAATATAGTTTTATCAGGTGCAACTTCTATATCTTTACCATTAAAATTTATAGTAATTTTATCCATAGTACTCTCCTTTATATTACAATAATTGCTTTAGTAGGACATTTGATTTTACAAGCACCGCATTTAATACATTTATCAGGATCAATAACATGTTTTTCTTTAGGAGCACCAGAGATAGCATCTACAGGACATGTTTTTGCACATAAAGTACAGCCAACACATTTTTCTGGTATGATTTTATATTGGATTAGTGGTTTACAAACACCTGCAGGGCATTTTTTATCTTTAATATGAGCAATATATTCATCTTTAAAATATTTTAATGTTGTCAGTACTGGATTTGGAGCAGTTTGTCCAAGGCCACATAAAGAGCTATTTTTTATATTATATGCAAGCTCTTCTAATAAATCCAGATCTTCCATTTTACCTTCACCATTGGAAATACGCTCAAGAATTTCAAGCATTCGTCTTGTACCTACTCTACAGTATGTACATTTTCCACATGATTCGCTTTGAGTAAATTTTAGAAAGAATTTGGCAACATCTATCATACAGGTGCCTTCATCCATAACCACCATACCGCCGGAGCCCATAATAGCACCTGTTGCAGTAACTGAGTCATAATCTACAATAGTATCAATTAATTCAGCAGGTATACATCCACCAGAAGGTCCTCCTAATTGTACAGCTTTGAATTTTTTATCATCTTTTATACCGCCGCCGATTTTAAAAATTATATCTTTTAGAGGCATACCCATTGAAACTTCTATGAGACCACCTCTTTTTATTTTACCAGCTAATGCAAAAACTTTGGTGCCAGGACTTTTTTCTGTTCCATATTTACGGAATTCTTCTGCTCCTTTTCTTATAATCCATGGTATATTTGCATAGGTTTCAACATTATTTATATTGGTAGGTTTTCCCCAGAGTCCTGAATTTGCAGGAAATGGAGGTCTAATTCTTGGCATACCTCTTTTACCTTCAATTGATGCAATTAGAGCAGTTTCTTCACCACAAACGAAAGCACCAGCGCCTTCTTTTATTTTTATTTTCAAAGAAAAATCTGTGCCTAAAATGTTTTTTCCGAGAAAGTTTCTTTCTTCAGCCTGTTTGATGGCAATTTGTAATCTTTTTATTGCAAGAGGGTACTCTGCTCTTACATATATATAGCCCTCATCTGCTCCTATTGCATAAGCAGCAATTGCCATACCTTCTAATACTCTATGAGG
The DNA here is from genome assembly GCA_964384205.1 of uncultured bacterium. Lineage (GTDB taxonomy): Bacteria > JAGOEH01 > JAGOEH01 > JAGOEH01 > CAYLKS01 > CAYLKS01. Next base: position 11,380 of record CAYLKS010000042.1, read on the forward strand.
ATCTCCTTCCATTACAGATCTATCCATGAATGCACCTGGATCTCCTTCATCACCATTGCAAATAACATATTTTTTATCACCTTTTGCCTTGTGTGCAAATTCCCATTTTAAGCCTGTTGGAAATCCACCACCGCCTCTACCACGGAGACCTGATTTTTTTATTTCTTCTATTACTTCCATCTGTGAGAATTCTTTTAAAACTTTTTCCAATGCTTTATATCCATCTTTATTTATATATTCATTAATTTCTTCTGGATTTATTTCCCCGCAGTTTTCAAGCACTATTCTTGTTTGATGCTCATAATAGGGTTTTTCAGTGCCTTCATTATGATTATCTTTTATAATCCATTCCTCAATTGGAGGATTTCCTTGAAGGTGATTATCTAATATTTTATCAAGACGTTTTTCATCAACATCACCGTATATATATTCATTATCATTTTCATCAATTATAGAGATAAGAGGTTCTTTATAACACATTCCAATACAACCAGTAGGTTCTAATGGTATATTTAGATTTTTTTCTTTTAATATTTCTGAGGTTTTATCAAAAATTTTAGAAGCACCAGCAGCAATTCCACATGTGCCAAGGCCAACTAACACTTTTTTTATTTGACTCATATATTCCCCCTATCCTTCATATTCATCGAGAATTTTTCTTACTTTATCAGGAGTTAATTTTCCGAATGTATCTTCATTTATCATCATTACAGGAGCTAAAGAACAGCAACCAAGACATGCTACTCTTGTTAGAGTATATTTTAGATCAGGAGTTGTTTCATTATCTTTTATATTAAGATGGTTTTCAATTGTTTCTGAAATCATTTCTGCACCTGCAACATGACATGCAGTACCGTGGCAAACCTTAATTATATTTCTACCCATAGGAGTTAATCTAAATTGGGCATAAAATGTAGCAACACCATATATTTGTTCTCCAGGAATACCTATATAGTCAGAAAGTCGCCTGAGAATTGTTTTTGGAAGATATCCGAAAATATCCTGAGTTTTTTGAAGTATAGGAATAACCATTCCTTCATAAGAATCAAGGTTGTCAAGATATTCTTTTAATTCATTCCATTTTTTTTCATCGATTTGCTCAATAACTTGATTTGCCATTATATCCCCCTTAAAAGAAATTATAATGTTTTTTTATATCTTCTTTTATGTCCCATACGCATGATAATCCTTTTTTAAAAATCACATAATCACCTTTTTTTATTTCATATTTATTTCCAGATTTAGTTTCAACTACAACTTTACCTTCTAATATATAACAATGTTCTTCTGAGTCATAGTACCAATCAAATCTGGAAATTTCTTTCGTCCAGATTGGCCATGAATATACATCTTTTTGTTTTAATTCTTCTTCTGAAAGATTTAAAATTTCTACTTCTTTCACTTTTATCTCCTTTTTTATTTTTCCTTATTTATAATAACTAATTATAAATTTTTTTTGCGAAAATACAACCAAAATTATAAATTTAATTAATTTAAAAAATAAAAATTTTTTATAATTTGAGGTCAAATAGCTTCTCAATGTCTTTTTCATTAATTTTATAAGTATCTTTATGCTCCGGGTTTTCAATAATAGAATCTATTAATTCTTTTTTTCTTTCCTGCAATTTTATTATATTTTCTTCAATAGAACCTTTTGTTATTAATTTATAGATTACTACTTGATTTTTTTGCCCGATTCTGTGTACTCTATCGCTTGCCTGATCTTCAATAGATGGATTCCACCATGGGTCGTAATGGATAACAATATCAGCTGAACTTAAATTTAATCCTGTGCCACCTGCTTTTAAACTAATTAAGAATAATTTTATGTCTTCATTTTCATTGAAGTTTTTTACATGTTCCATTCGATTTTTAGTTTCTCCAGTTAAAAATTCGTATTTAATGTTTCTTTTTTCTATTTCTTGTTTTATTATTTCAAGCATTTTTACAAATTGACTAAAGATAAGAACTTTATGATTACCCTGTATTGCCTCATTTAATAAGCCTAATAATAATTCTAATTTACTTGATTGTACTTTTGCTCCATTGATTTCATCTATTCCAATTAATGCAGGATGGCAACATATTTGTCTTAGCTTGGTTAATATTGCCAGGATTTCTATTTGTGAATTTACCAGACCTTTTTCTTTTATGAGAGTTTTTACTTGTTTTTTAGCATTTTCAAGATATTCGACATATATTGCTCGTTCTTCTTCTGAAAATTCTGCTTTTATATATTGTTCAATTTTTGGTGGGAGTTCTTTTAAAACATCAGATTTTAATCTTCTCAGTATAAAGGGGTTGATACGGGTTAATAGGTTTTGTTTTGCTTTTTTATCTTTATGTATAACTATAGGCTTTTCGTATAATTTTCTGAATCTTTTATGAGAATATAGAAAACCTGGCATTAGAAAATCGAATAATGACCACATTTCTGTGATGCTATTTTCAATAGGAGTTCCTGTTAATATTAGTCTTTTTTTACTGTTTAATGATTTAGTAGCAATAGCATTTCTCGTAGATGGGTTTTTTATAAGTTGTGCTTCATCTAAAATGATAAAATTGAAATTTACATGCTGGAGTTTATCGAAGTCATTTCTAAGTAATGCATAAGATGTGATATTTATTGTATAATTATTGATATTAGCTATTTTTTTATTTCTTTCGAAAATATTGCCATCAAGTACTTGATATTTAATTTCTTTAGCAAATTTTTCAATTTCGTTTTTCCAATTGTATAACAAAGAGGTGGGGCATACAATAAGATTAGGTGCTTTGATATTTTTATAGTAATCATAAAGTATAGCTCCTAATGCCTGAATTGTTTTACCAAGCCCCATATCATCTGCTAATATACCACCGAGATTATATGATGTTAAGTTTATTATCCATTTCAATCCTTCTTTTTGATAAGAACGAAGTTTTGATAAATATTTTTTAGGTAATATAGATAATTGTATATCATCAGGTTTATGGATATTTTTGAAAAAACTTTCAGTTCTTTGATCTATTTGATAAGTTATTTCTTGAAACATTTTTAATTTATTAAGTATATAAACACCTTTGGAAAGAGAAAGTAGCCCAATATCATTATCCATTTTTTCAATTTCGGAAGTAATTTCTTTTATTATGCCTAAAGTTTTTTTGTTTATTGGTATAAATTTTCCATTTTCTAATTTTATATATCCTTTAGAATCTTTTTTTTCTGTCAATAATTTTATTGGGATATTGATATTATGTTCAGGAATTTCAAAAGAAACTTCAAAAAAATTGATTCCTGCTGATAGGGAAATATTAACTTTTGGAGTAGTATAATTAATAATTTTTAATTCACTAAAATTTTTATGATAGTTTATTTCCCACTGGTCTTTTAGCTCTGGTAACACATCATATAAAAAGTGAAAAATTCTGTCATCTCCTTTTAATTCAAATATGTCAAAATCAACTTTTGAAAATTTCCATTTATTTAAACTTTTATATTTTTGTTTTTCAAATTCAAAATTTCTGACAATCCATACATCCTTATCATTTTTAAAATGTACTCTATTATCAGCAAGAGGATTTTCTATATTTGTAACTTCATATTTGCCATATTGAAATGTAAGCCTTGCTACTATTCTTGTATTTTTTTTATCATATGCTAAATATAGTTTGGCAATAGGTTTTTCTTTTATTAATTTAATATTTTTGAGATTTTCGGGCTTTTCTATTTTTACAATTTTTTCAAGTTTTGGGAGGATATAATATAGAAAATTTGGAATAACCTCGTTGGGAATAGTATTATTGAGTATCAGGTATTGAATACTGTCTTTGACAAATTTATCATCGAAAATAAATAGAAGATAAAGTTTATTATTTTTTCTCAGAAAAATTTTATCTTTTGTAAATAATATATTTTCTTTTTCTATTGGAATAAGTTCATTATGTTTAGTCCGTATTTTAAAATTGCATATTAAATTATCTATATCTGTTTCTAATTGTATAATAACGTCTGCTTCATGTGACTTAATAAATAAAGGTTCATTGTTATAATTGTAAATATTGTCATATTTAAAAATAAAATCAATAAATCTTCTTGAAAAAAATGCTGGTAATGAAATATCTCTTTGTTTATAATGGTAAAATGGTTCATGGGAGTCTATAATTTCTCTTAAATAAGTGAAAATTTCACGAGATTTTATATCAAAAAATTCTAATTTTAAAGGATAAATAATATTATTTAATTCTATAGATTCATTTCTGTAAAGTCTTATAAAAAAATTTTCAAAATTTGTTATGAATCTTTCTCCTTTTTTATCAACGAGTTTAAGTGAGATTTTGATTTTTTGATTTGATAATACATTCGCAAAAAGTTTTATACTATATTTAGGTTCTATTATTGTGTCTTGCTTTGAAAAAAGATATTTGTATACTGGAGAATTAAAAAATTTTAATAATCCTTCTCTTATTTGATTTTTCTTTTCTACTATGAAAAAATCAGATAAGGAACTATTGTCATAATTAACATCAATTATGTTATTTGTTTGAAGCTTATGTTGATATGTATGTTGTACTTCTTTCTGATTTATAAAGAATAGTAATGTCGCTGCAGTATGAACACACATAAATCCCTGTTTAAAAGGGCATGAACATTCAGCAATAAATTTTTTTGTATCTTTAAAATGTATTCTAACATAATGATTGAGTACATTTGAAACTTCAACATTAGCTGTTAAAATCCTTTTTTCAGGATCAAAGTTTATATTTTTTACCTGATCTTCTTCAATAATTTTTTCAGCTTTTCTTAATTTAACAGAGCCTGCAAGTCTTAATAGATCTTCTTTTGTCAGATTTATATTTTTCATATATTTTCCTTATTTTATTACTATAAATTTTCCTGTTAGAGTTTGTTTGTTATATCTAATTTTATAAAAATATATGCCGTTTGGCATATTAGATGGTAGTGATAGTTTATGATTATTTGAAATTTTTTGAGTCATTATTTTTCTTCCCATGATATTATAAATTGTTGTAACAAAGCTATTTGTTATATTTGTTGAAATTGTAATATAATTTTTACATGGATTAGGATAGAATTTAATTTTGATATTATCTTTTTTTGAATTGTTTTCATTAATATTTGTAAATTGACCTGTACCACCTGCTTCTTTATATCTTTTTGCAAATTCTTGTACAAACTGATTGGCTATTTTATAATCGTGGATGATAATAGTATTTTCATCATTGTCATTTTCAACATTGTATGACCAGTTAGCAGAACCTGCTATTACAATAGGATCGGAATTGGGGCTTTCTCCATCAATAATCATATATTTGTGGTGTAGAATAAAGGGGGTATTATCAAGATATACATCCGGTTTTTTATACCATGCGTAATTAGTAGTTCCTATCATATCGAAGTAAGGAGTATTATCATCCTGTCCATCATCAAATATTCCTCTAAGGTTAATGTTTTCTTTTTCAAACTTATCTTTTAATGCATATTCAATATCACGGTGTGTGAATGCAAATATTGAAAAGTATATTGAATAATCTGCTGTTTTTATTTTATCAACTATATGTTTTATTATATTACCTTGCGGTCCCATATATTGTTCAATAATAGTACCTTTTACATTAACAATATTTGGAGTGAGCTGTTTTTTCTTTTCTGAAAATGCAGCATTATTTTCATCTGGAGTATCTGTATTACTTCCCCACATCTGCTCAAATTCTTTTGTATAAATTTTTGCCAATGCTTTATCTTCTATTACCAGCATATTTTGAGCCGCATCATCCAGTCCGTTATAAGTATAGTTCGCAGAACTGATTATCACAATGTCATCTTTTTCAGAAATATTATCTCTATTGTCTATTACAATAAATTTGTTATGCATGCTTTCCTGACCATCATTATTTCCATACGAATTATCAATTATTGGTATATTGTTCTTTCTTAATATTTCAATACCATCTTGTTCGTCTCTATTCATATAGATAACGCGAACTTTTATTCCTTTTTTATAAGCATCTACTATTGCGTTGGCTATATTGGGAAGACTAAAACTATAGATACAAACATCAATAGAGTAATTAGCATTGTTAATTTTGTCAATAATTACTGAATCAAAAGCAACATTGCCTTTGGCTACATTACCGGAAATAGCATAAGAGCTATCTATATCTTTGTTAAAGAATACTTCTATTTTCCCTGAGCTTTCTTTACTTGATGTGATTGCCAGAATTGAATCTAATATATTCTCGCCAGATTTGATAATTAATTTATATATTGTAGCAGATTGCAACCCTGATATTATAAAAGAATGTTTAGTTGTATTTGTATTATTTAGTGTTTTGATAAACTCATGAGTTTCATTATTATAAACATCTAATTTTATTTCACATGACAAATTTGTTTCAAAGGATACCTGGAATTCATTATAAGATATATTTGATATTTGGGGTATAGTTGTAAGATATGGCTTTTGCGAGATTATATCTTCTGGATATCTTGGTATTATTTCATAATATTCTTTGTAAGGTTTTGATTTATCATATTGTTTTAGTATACCTATAATTGTATAAGTATCATTTTTTATGTTTAGTTCATCGAGTTCAGTATCCTTATCAATATATAACATACACGAGCCAGTATTATCCTTTAGTCTTACAGAATCCGGCCAGCTGCCTGTTATTTCGACATTTTCGAGCTTGATTAATGATGATTCATAGGGTTCAGTATTGTCATTATGAAAGCTATTATACACTTCATTACATGTTAATGTTACAGGTTCTGGTAGGGAACAATTATTTTTTAATACTTTGAGTTCTATTATTTCAAGTTCTGTAAGTCCATTATATTGCTTTAATTTTCCTGTAACTAAAAGACTATCACCTTTTGAAAAATCATAATTATTACTTTTTGCATAAAGGCAAATTCCAGCTGTATTATCTTGTATGTATGCTTCGAGATATGAGCTACTGAATAATTTGCTATCCACAGTTGCTATACCTGCAACTGTTACAGTATCCCCAACATTATATTGTCCTGATAAAATTCCATCAGAATTATTTTGATGGAGATCTATTATATTTATCGTATTTGCATTTATTGTAAGTGTTATAGATAGTAAAGCAATATACAAGTATTTTATCATCTTCATTTTATGCTCCTTTTTTAAACTAAATTGTTATAAATTTATATGATTTTTATCTAAAATGTCAATAATAAAATAAAGTTTAATTTTTTTTATGTAAATTTGTCTTGCGATAATAGACTTACCCAAATCGTAGATATTTATAATTTTAAAATGTGATTTTTCCGTGTAAATATTAAGAAAATTGAATTTTTAACTTATTATAAAATATAATGTTAGTGTGGAAGGGAAGGGGAGATTTAGAAATAGTATTTTATTATATTGTTTAGTATAAAATATTTTTAATATGTTATTGATAGAAAAAAATGTGGTTTATAAAAGATGAAGGGCGGAGATTAACCGCCCTTTTGGTTATTTTACTTTGAAATATATTTGAGTTTTTAAATCTTGTGAGAAATTAATTACAGATTTTCTAATTTTTTTGTAATCATTCGGATTTATAATATTTGTTTTTATCTCAAAATACTTTTCAATTATTAGGTCTTTTTTGTTTTTGTGTATATTTTTTGAATAGTTAGAGAAAGGAGAATCTATTTTAATATTATTGAATAAATTTAAAATATCAATTCCATTATCATATTTTATTTTTGTATATTCTTTATGAATAAAATCTTTGGTTTTTACAGGGATATTCCTTTCTGGTAATAAAAATTCATTTAATTTGTATTTGAAAATATTGGGGTTAAAGGAGAATATTTTATTAGATATACTATCAAATTTTATACTATCGAAATCAGCAATAATTTTAGTAATATTATCTTTAGTAAAATAGCTAAAATTTGTCATATTACCTTTTACAAGTGATTTTATTTCATTCTTTAAAGTCTTTATGTCTTTATCGAATATGCCCTGAAGTTCTAAATTTAATTTTAATTTAATACATAATGGTTTTTTTTGTGATTTAGTAATAGTGAAGATTTTATTTATTTTTCTTATGTTCAAATTCTCAGGAAATATTTTTAATTCTTTAAATAGAGAAATGTTTGCATTAGGTTTGAAAGGTAAAATATAGTAATTTTTGTAATGGAATGGATTTTCTGTCAATTCTTTATTAATTAATTTTAGCTCACACGAGCCATTTAAAAAACCAGCAATATCAAAACTATTCAGGTTTGGACTCTCTTTATTAATTTTTTTTTCTGTTAGTAATATTGGAAAGAAATTATCCCATTGCTCTTTTTTTGCTATATTTACAATTAATTTTTGTTTATCATAAATAGTTCCAGACATAGATTGTAGGACTTCATTGCATGATTTTAAATTAAAATTACAAGTTTCTAATGATAATTCAACTTCATCAAAGTATTCTTTTATATAATCTACAACATTTGTTAATGTGAAATCTTTATAAACAGCTTCAACATTTTGTTTAAATTTTTTATATAAAGCAGGATCAATATTGTCATTAGCATAGAGGATATTTTCATATAATTTTTTGGCATCTTCCCATGTTTGTATTGTTGATAGGTATAAAGTAGGTACAAAATAAGTCAAATCAGGATGATGGCTTTCAGCTTCAATTAATGGGATATTGTGCAGTTTCCATTTAATAACTTTATACCCATTTTCGGTTGAAATTATTGGTTTATTAAATTTATTGCTATTGCTGACATTATATACTATATTTTTGTTTTCAGGAATTCTTACTACAATTTCATAAGTATCTATGGGAAAAAAATCTGCTAAAGGAATTGTTGTAAAAAGGGAATTTCTATTTTTAGTTATTTTTTCATATTCGAAATATATTATAGCGCCGGGCTCTAACCCAAGATGGTGTACAATGAATTCCCTATAATTATTATAAATTGAAGAGTGATTTATTTCATGCGGTAAATATTCTTTGTATGGATCTTCTTTAAAAGGAGTGTAGATTGTATCTCCATCAGGATTTATGGTATATGAGTAATTAAAATGTAAGCTATCATTTATTGTATTATAAATAATAGGTGTTTCTCCAAATAGCCTTGCATACGATTTATTAGTAATAAGTTCTTGATGTTTTGTGTATTTATAAATTAATTCCCCGGAAGTTGTTAGAGTATATTCTTTTTTTAAATAATGATAAATAGCATCTAGCTTATTTTGAGCTAATATTAAGTTAAAGGTAAAAATTATAAAAACTGATATTATAAACAATTTTTTCATTATAATCCCCCTTTATTCAACGACAAATTGGTAATTTGTTAGTTTTTTGAAATTATTTACAGCTTTTTTGAAAGAATCGTAATCATTTGTATCATATATTCTTTTTTTTAGATTTAAGGTGGAGGATAATTCAAATGAGTTTTTCTTCATTGTAATATTGTAATCAAAATTAGCTCCTGAACCATCGGTTTTTTCTAATTTTAATGGATTGGTTATTTTTTTGCCATATGGTAACTTAATTTTATCTTTTATATTAACCTGTTTTGAACATCCCAGCCTAAAAGGATATTTTCTTTTATCCATCTTAGTATTGACAAACATAAAATATTGTAAATATCTATTGTCAAAAGTGATTTGGGTAGATAGAGGTTTTAATATAATTGCCTTGTTTGATATGATTGTATAATTTGGTATTTCGTATTGAATTGTAATTTGCATATTTTTGTCTATATCGTAAGGCTCTTGAAATTTAATATCATTGATTTTGGCTTGAGGATATTTATTAAAAAATAATTCATAGAAAAATTCTTTTCTACCAGTAAGAAGTTTTCTATTCATAGTTCTTCTTAATCTGGAATCCGATTGGCCTTCTGCTTGAATGGTTAATATGCCTTTTAAGGTGCCATCATTTAATAATTGTGCATCATTAAAAATATTAAAATAATGTTTCTCTGGAGGAGATATAGGGGTTGTTTTCAGATCTGCACCTTCTGGGATCCCCATAAGATATTGCTGTTGTTGCTCTGCTGATGACCATTGTTCTCTAACATAAGGTACCCATGTTGGGTCAAGGAGTCTATATTTACCAGTTCGTCTTGATTTTACTACTGTAACACAATGATTAAATTGATCCGCTGGAATATTTTCTATTCTTGAACCTGCCATAGTCATTGCCGGATAAGATTCAAAACCTGCAGCTCTTAACATTGTGATAAGCATTCCAGCTTTATCTTTACAAACTCCAACACGCTGTTTGAAGGTCAATGTCCCTTTGTGCAGAGTATATCCCTCACCTTTCCCCATAGATATTCCACTATATCTAACATAATGAGCAACCCAATGGTTAAGTCTCCATAGAGAGTCTTCCTCATCTTTTGCGCCTTTCAATATCTCATCAACTTTTTTCTTTATTTCATTATTATATTCAAAACTGCCATAGTCTTCATTAACTTTATAGAACCACAATGATTTATCCTTCCAGGATTTTGTAGTAGTTACAATGAGTTTTGTAGCAACATCAGATAATGCCACCATATTAGGTTCTCTTTTGAAAGGTTTTATATTTTCTAATGAAAAATTATATATAATTTTATTATCTTTAAATCTTTTAAATGAATTTAAATTGCCATTGTAGACTTGATATTGAATTTCTTTATTATTATCCAGCATTAAAGTATAAACTTTCTTAAAAATGGGATGATTATTATAAAAATCTACAATATCATAAAAATGGCCTTTCATTGGAGGAACAAATTTAGCTAAATCATTATCCTCAGCAAGTAAAGCGTAAGAAAAACCTTTTCTTTGAATAACAATTTCAATTGCATCACCAACTTGCAATAATCCAAAATTTACCATAACTTCTCTTGCGCCCCAATAAATCATATAAGCAGGTTGTGGATAATCATATATTTCTTTTGAAGATATTGTATCAATGGAAAAATCTTTATGAATAATACGTGCTTTTAATACCTTAACTTTACCAGTTAATGGATCATAATTATATTTAATATTATGAAGAGCGGTTGCGCCATCTGTAGTTAAAATTTTATAGAGCTTGTATTCTGTTCTGACACTTGCTCCTGTACTATGTACATCAACAAAAGTGCTATCAAAAACAACTACATAATCTGAAGATGATTTTTCATATTTTTTGGAGTATTTTTTTAATAATGAAACTGCTGGATCAATATTATTGCTGGCATTTAGATTGTAAGTAGTAAAACTTAATATTAAAAAAAGTACAAGACCAAAAACATATTTTTTCATAAGCCACTCCTTATTTTATTCATTTAGTATATAAAAAAATCATATTAAGAAAAAAAGTCAAATAAAAATAAAAAATTTCTATATTTAGAAATAAAAAATTAATAATTTTTTTTAGCAACTAAAACCAGAGAAACACCAAAAGGAAATTTTATTTTAGGCAAAAAAAATCTCTCAGCTGCAAAAATTTTGATTAATAAATTATTTATAAAATTAGATGGAAGTACATTATCACTTTTATTTTTTCTTTTTATTAATTTATAGAAAAAGCGAATACCAGCTATTATAGGAAATAAGAAAAAATTAAAATAAGATACATAGAGCACATTTAACCCCGTATTATTAGCCAATTTTAGTAGCATTTTTTTATTATATCTTCTTTTATGTTCTGCAACAACATCATGACTACCCCATAAAAACTTAAAAGCTGGTACTGTAATAACGATTATCCCATTATTATTTAATCTATTAACAAGTTCCTTTACAGCAGACAAATCATCATCAATATGCTCAATAACATCAAAAGCAGCAATTAAATCAAATTTTTTATTAAATGGTATGTTATGAGGTAAAATACCTTTTTTAACAACTGCAAGGTTTCTTTTTTTTGCATATTCAATACTTAAATCATTCATTTCCAGAGCAAACAGTTTCCCGAATTTAGATAGTAGTCCAAAATTGCCACCAGAGGCACAACCAACTTCTAAAATATAGGCGTTATCTTTAGATTTATTAAAGAAAGATCTGATAATTTTATCTAAAATTTTACGTCTTGCCACAAACCACCAATGTTTATCCTTAAAATCAATATATTGCTCATATATGAATTGTTTCATTTTAAGCTCCTTTTTGTATATAATTCTTTAATTTTTATATAGAAAATTTCCTTTAAAAAATCAATTATATAAAATATGTTTTATATCAAAAAACAACAGCAAAAAATGCCAGTAGTTTATATTTTTTATTGACTTTATTTTATTTTCAGATTATTTATTTAATATGATAAAGGGTAAAATATCTAAAAAAATAGTTTTCAACAAAAAGGACAAATATGAATAAAATAGCTTTTTATTTAATGAACTCTAAAGGATTTTATGTTTTAAAGTTGTTCGGTGTTTTGTCTATTGAATATATAGTTAGCAATAAGGGGAAAAATTTTATGTTTTTATATATTTAAAAAGACAAAATTTTTATATTGGTTATAATTTTTTGTTTATAAAAGGTGGCTAATATGGATAAACAACAAATAACAAATAATATCAAGATACCGAATGAAAATTTAAAGAAATTAAAAAGAGATTTTCCACAATGTTTTGATAGAAACGGAAATTTTGATTTTGAGAAGTTTAAAAAGGAACTGTCTGAAAGTGAAATTGATTT
>CAYLKS010000043.1:0-23396 GCA_964384205.1 uncultured bacterium
CAGAACGATTTCTGGGGAATTGTAGCTAGTGCCTGTATTAAGGAACAAATACCAAATGTGTACGCCTTCTTGCTTGCAGAAAAAGCTATTGTTGCTTTGAACAAAGAACTTCTTCTAAAGACTTTTGAAAAAAATGTGAGACGTTTTTCACCAGGATTTTTTGTTAACTACAAAACAATGCGAAAATTATCCTTTGCATTGCTCCAGTGTAAGCATCTCAAAAAATGTGGAAAAGTTTTACCCTCAAAAAAAGCAATCAAAGAAAAATACCCACAGTTTGAAAAATTGTTGTACGGTAGTACGAAAAATCCGTACGACTTAAAAGAAGGAATTGTTAAAATAAACGAAATAAAAAAAGGTACGATTGATGTCAATCAACTTTGTAAACTTTCGTTTAGCATTGAAGCTAAAAAATTATCAAAATCAGCATTAGATACTGTCATTGACATAGTAGAACAACACGACAAAATTCACTATGACGTAGAAGGAGTAATGGTTGCCAAAACCGAAACATCATACGTAATTGGTATCGTTTATAATGTTTCGGGTGAAGCTGTATATGTCAGTAACGAATGTCCTATCAAACTTTTTGAAGAAGTCAAAGAAAAAGGTAGTCCAGTTTATTTCGAGGAAGATTTAGAAAATGTTTGTTGGGATATTTATACGTGGGGAGGCGGATTATAGAAAAAGCCCACACAGCTTCAAACTGTGTGGGTTACCAATATTGAGGTTGAACAAAAGTAAAAAAAGGAGAAATTTTTATGGATTTTATAGATTTGTTCGCAGGAATTTAACGTTAACAAAAAGGAGATTGAGGTATGACAACAGAAGATAAGAAAGAAGTTTTTAGAAAAATATTAGAAGATTATCTTAAACATAGAAATTTTTCTATCGAAAACTCTGGTGTTAATTTTCCAAAATGGAGAGAAACAATTCCAGGTGGAAAAGACGGAAACATCGGAGCGTTTAACGGAAAAATCTACTTAACTATAAATAAGAACGGTTTAAGCAAAACCGTTCTTAAAATAGATCTTAAAAAAAATGAACTTCAAAAGATAATTAACGAATGTATAGATCCTGATAAAATTAAAAGGATCAAAGATGTTTTAACATCACCTCTTAACGAAGACTTGCAAAAAGCTTATGATGAAGGATTTAATAAAGGTTTTGATGATGGTTTTGATAGATGTCTCGAAGCATCTCTCGAAGCATTTGAAAATTTCAGAGGTGAATATCTTAGTGATACCGATTGTGTGTTGTTAAGAAGACTAATTGTTGGTAAATGTTAAAAAAAACAACCCCCCTCATTTTGAGGGGGTGAAGTTATTTTTTTTAAGGACAGAAATCGAAACTTCTGTCCTTTTAATCGAAGATTTTTGTGGGAGGAAATTCTTCGATTTTTAACCAGTTAGATTAGTTAACCTATTTTCAAAAGTTTTCATATAATCTCTATCGCCTAGTAATGAACCTACTTTACTTACTAAAGTATCTCCACCTTCAGCAATAGTTATAGGAAAACCATCAAATTTGAATGTGATTGAATACTGTACGACATCATTTGTCGCTAAATCATTTGTTATACTGTCAAATGGAACATTTGTTGGAACTACACCATCAAATGAAAATATTTCTTCAAAATCTTCTCTTTCAAATGCAGAAGCTATGCCACCACCAGCACCTAACGTTGGTTTCATTTGTGCAACATAACAAGTTCCTTTATAACTAGATGGGATCATTTCAGAACCTTTTAAAGGACTTACTCCAACATGCGGATCAAAAACACCATTCCATAGTCTTAAAATATTTAAAACTGGTAAATTTTGATATTCCCTAAATGTAAGTGTAAACTCTCTTGTAATCGTTGTAGAAGTTGGAAAAGACGCACCAGTTTGTCCTATTCCAATTATATCTACTGTGTTTAACGTTGATGCTGGAGGTGTAAAACCTTCACATGATGAATGTAACCAATTCACAGCCAATTCACAATCATCGAATATTCGTTCAGGTAAATGAAATATAGTTTGAAAATAACCACTTATAAAAGGTTGATTATTTCTATTAAAACCACCAATATCTCTAGTTAATGAATCTGGAGAATCTTTTCCTTCTGTAAGAGCAGATAATCTAGAATTTAATTTAGTTATATAATCTTCAGCCATAATATTATTGACACGCAAATTAACAATGCGTTATCCTCCTTTAAAGTTTTTGTAACAAAACAAAAATCTGTTCTTTTAGTGAACAATCAAATAAACATTGATTTTTTCAATTGCCCTAATAAAAGTCAAATCAACAACAATATTTAGTTCTGATGAAATCTCATCAAAAGATACATTGGTAGTGAATGATTTAAGAACCGAATATCTTTCAACAGCAGGATTTTCCAAAAAATTACTCAAAAAATTATCAATTCTAAATTTACCTTGATTTATCCAATAGCCTGTTGCTCTCCTCTGAAGTATATCTTTTAATAAAGTTGGAATAACTTTTCGAATAAAAGCAACAAACTTTGCTACATGTGCTCTTTTTAAAATCGAAAGACTTTTCCAACTTGTAAATTGTGATAAAATATATTTGCCTTGATTTTCAACTATAACAGGATTTAATTCATTATCAATTAAATCACCTCTTTCAGTGTGATTGGCTCTATAAGCTAAATCAATATTTTCTTGAATTGCTCCTTTTTCAATTCCTGCAACAGGTTCAGATAAAAAATACATTCCATCACAATATAAATGTCTTTCAATAGCATGATATGTAGGATTTATCCATATTCTATTTCCAGTATAATAATCAAATATTCTTCTATACTGAACATAAATTATTCCTGTCCAAGTATTCCAGGGAATATTATTTAATCGTCTTTCAATATCCGTTTCATAATCACTAACATATTGACCGGTATCTGCCAAAACAATACAATCCTGACGATATTCAGTTAGTTGTCTAGCTCCATCTTGTATGTCAGACGAATAACCTCCACAAAGAATATAATCTGGAATATACCAAGGATAAGTAACTTCAGGCAATTGTTCAACTGAACCGTCAATACTTGTCAAAACTCCCATATAAGCTTGCTTGATTAAACCTTCTAATGCTGAATCCATCGACAAATTCCCTGAAGTATCATAAATTCCAGTTCCATCAGTACCTTCATTCAATTGTAAACCACCACGAGCTATATTATTTGTTGCAATAGGTACAGATTCTGACAATAAAAGCATAACTTGCAATCTATTATCTTCACTATCAACAGCAGTGATTAAGTTTTCAACAGCCATAGCACTTTTACAACGAACAAAATCACTTTCTTCATTGATAATATCTTCAATATAAATAATTCTACCACTGGTTAAATCTCTTACCGTACTACCAGTTGGAATTCTTCTTATTAATGAAACTGTCCAAGGTCCTTCCAATAAAGTTTCAGTGTTATCTTCATTTACTTGATATATTCCTATATCCATAAATACATATTTATAAAGTGGATTACCATTTGTATCAACATACATTTTCTCCATTTGTATGTTTCTTGAACCTTTAATTTTTATATTATTATAAAAAACTCCAGCACCGTTTGCATAAAAATAATAAACAACATCTGAAGAAGTATCTGGTAAATCATTATCATTATCAACTGAAGCTTGTGAAGTAACTGTAAAATGTTCTAATTTTTGAGCAGTCGAAGAAGAAACAGAAGAACCTTCATAATCTCTATCTAAAGTAAAAGTAAACGATGGTGTATCATCTTTTGCAATGATTTGAGCAGCCTCAGCATTGGTATCACCATCAGCATAAATCCACTCACCTATATCAAACGCATTGTAAGCAGAAGCGTCATTAGGAGTGACAATATTTGAACCATTTACAAAATCATAACTTTCTGCAACTGCATCAGGTGTTTCATTTTGTGATATAATTACATTCCCCCAATATGAATCTTCAGGTACAACTCTTGTTACCAATAAATTTGAAGAATATTGTAAAAATTTATCAGCATTATAATGAGCTTGTGAAGTTCTTCTATAATCTGGTTTACCAAATAAACTATGAAATTTTGACGTGCTTGTTACTTTAGTTATTCTATTATGAGGTCCACGATCACAAACACAAACAATATATCCAACTCGTCCAGTTTCAAAACTAGGTGCAATATAAGATTTATCTTCAATTGTAACATAAACACCTGGTTCTCGCCTATCTGTTACTGGCATAATTAAATCTCCTTTAAAATAAATTAAAACAAAATATACCAAACTATAATTTGTTTAGATTCTTTTTCTTTCCATTTTGGAGGAAAACAAATATGAGCAAAAGTTTCTACATTATTTCCATTAACAAAATAAAGAGAAGCTTCATCAAGTTTAACTGATTCGCCACTTTCTAAACCCGATGGTTCATTTTCATCAATAACACATGTACATTTAACTTTAGTATAATAAACACAATCAACTCCTCCACCAGTATAATCTTCTGATTCCATATAAATTGATCCACCGGTTTCTATTGGTTTAACAGCTTTAGTATACTCATGTATGTTATCTCCACTAGAATAACCTGATGGGTCATTCAAATATGCAACATTACCTAAACTAATTGGAATGATTAAACTTGTGTCACAAATATAAGGACCGTTTAGAGTGACATCTTCACCATTAACAATAGAACCACCTGATCCTACTCCAAAATGACTTATAACATAAGATCTCCAATCTGCTCGTACTCCACCATCATAAACATTTTTTTGAAAACATTTTTGAGCGACAAATTCTCTTCCTCTTCCAACTACTAAATTACTACCAGACCAATCTGGTTTGTTTTGACGTAAATTTAATTCAGATGAAAATATTTTAACCCAACCGATTGGACATTTAGTTGATTGTTTTATTAATTTATCAAAAATAGTATAATCGTCTTTGTTAAAAATCATTTTTTTTTTTTCGACGCAAAACAATAAATACGCCTCTCTCCTTTTTTTAAATTACTCTATTAATACCAGATCATTAAGAATTACTTCACAATCAGGAACATATGTGAAATTAATTGCTGAATGAACATCACTTTCAGATTGTATACTAGCACCAATATAAGAAGTTGTTTCGAAATACGAAGTAACATCAATATATATTTGATTAAATTTATCCTGAACATAAATTGATGTTATTGCACTCGTAATTAATTCTGTGTGAAACGGTTTTAATTCACTCAATATAATATAAGAATCTGTATTTTCTGGAATTATAGATAATTGTGTTAAAAAATATAAAAAATATTCAGAATATTTTTTAAAATTTACGTCTGATGAAGTTGATATACTTATCAATATAGAATTATATATTTCATTTGTAATACTTATCAATTCCATTTTGGGATTCGGTGAATTAATAATTCTATTATCAATATAAGACATTAATAGTTCATCAGACGCTTTTAAAATATTAAATAAATCAATTTCAGTATGATTATTATTATTAATGTAATATTCAGCTAATGAAGATAAATATTTTGAATAAAATTCATCAACTGATTTTCTTGAATTTATATTTTCATATTCTTGTAAAATATTTTCAACATCAGTTATATTTTGTGTTATATATTTAAAATTAATTAATTGATTTAATGGAAATGCATCCCATATTGATTCATAATATCTTGTTAATAAATAATACCATAAAAATATAATCTTTGATAACGAAAGCGAATAATTATAATTTGAAAAATAAAGTGTTAAAATATTTTCTCGATAAGATTTAATGAAAATCGATGCTAAAAAGTTTTTTAATAATGACACATCTGTAGATAAATCATAAGTCAATAATAATAAATTACTTTTTATTGGTAAACATAATTCTTCATTTGTTAGACTTCTATTCAAATCATTAGAATTAACTAATAACGATGGAACTTTTTTATAAATATCATCATATAACAAAAATCCTGTATAAGGATCGATGTTTTTGTTTTCATAAACAACTTTTGGACGAAGTATCCAATTCGATTCGTGATAATCAATAAACAATTCATATATGTTAAATTGATCCTGAAATGAAGTAGCAATATTTTGAAAAAACAATAATGATGATTTATATTTCTCAAAATCTGTAAATGTCTTCAATAGAATTATTTTCGAAAGAAAAGTTATTTTATCCAATAATCTTTTTGGAAAACCAACTGATATTAAAATGCTATCATATATTTCAATTGGTATTGAACTGTTTTCAAATAATTCTTTAAAAATTTTAGGTTCAATGTTATAAAGTCTATCATAATAATAATCAACTAAATATCGAATGAAAATTCGATATACGTCATTATCTTTATAAGGAGGATAATTTTCAATATAAATTTCAAAATATTTTGTTAATATTTCTTTATCCATATAATTCTCCAATTTGAAAATATTCTAAAACTATTTTATGAAAAGTTTTAGAAATCGCTAACATTGACCTGAAATCATCTAAAATAATATCATCATTTTCATCCCAATAAAAAGTATTTGAAATTGATGGTTCGTTTAAATTAAAATAATTGTAATGTCTTGGATTTTTGAAAGAAATCGATTCTAAATTTCCATAAAAAAAATCTTTAACGATTGATTCGTATCCGTAAGGAGTTTTTAAATTTTCAAATAATCTCGTATACATTGAAGAAAAATGATTTTTGAAAAAATAAACAACTTCGTTCGTTTCAACTAAAACTTTTTTATCTGTTGTTATATATAAATCGTATTTTTCATTGTAATATTTATTTAATTCAACTATTAAACCTTGTAATTGATTTAATAAATCAACTTTTTTAGTATAAATATTATATTCAACATATTTTTCATTTGAAAAGTCATAAACAAAATGCTTTTCTATTTTTAGATTTTCAATTGTTTTTAACGGCGCATATTCGAGTTGCAATTCAAACCACTTAATAGAAGGTTCCGAATGAATTGCATTTATTTGAGATCTGATACTCACAACTCGAAAAATTTCTTTAGATTGAATAGGAGGATAAAATTCAATTAAATCATGAACTTTAGGCGTGTCAATTGTATAAACAACAATCGATGATAAACCGTCATACATCATACCATTCAAATCTACAATTGATGATGTCATATTAGTTATTGGCAACAAATAAATTGTCGGCGTCAAACTATAAATATTAAAACGAATATCAGAATTATAAATATCATAAGTAGTTTTTAATTCACTATCAAAAGATGATCTTCGATCATCAATATTATAATATTTTATAAAAACACTTGGTCTTCGAAGATTTTTATAATATTCAATAAGACTAACGAATTCTTTATAATAATTCTCAACATTTGAAGGTTCTTGAAAAACTGATGACATGATATTATGCGCCATCCTCCTCTTTCAATTATAGATTTTTATTATTTTTTATTTTCATATAAAAATAATTGTTAAAACAATTCGAATTTGATTTGAAGTTTTTATTTATTAATTTATTAAAAAAAGGAGAAAAATAAAATTGAAAACAAAACAAACACAAGTAATAATTAACGAATCAAATAATAAGTTTGTAATTGCATCACAAAGAGAAAATGTTAAAAAAATAATATGTCCGTTTTACTATTCAAGTAAAAAATATCAAACTAAAGTTGTGTTTCCAAAAAATCGAAAGTATCGATTAGATCAAATCAAACAAATTCTAAATTTTTCAACAATTAATTATTATTCTGAAGACAAATTAATTTTTGATTGTTTACAATCAATTGATGAAGTTTTTTTTCACAATATTAAAAGCGGAATAATTATGATTGATGTTAACAACATTTGTGAAATAAGTAACGATAAAAAAATACTACAAGCTGAAGAAAAACTGGTTTTAAACCAGACTGTAAATGAAGAAGAGTTTCAATTTAAAATACAACTTTCTAATAATTATTATTTTCAAACAAAAAAGAAAAAAGTTTTACCAATCCTATTCGATGATGGTTTTGCATTATCAATTATTGAAAATAATGACGCTACAATGTATCTTACAATAAAAGACCCGAAAAAAAGTTTTATAAATATAACAAATACTATTAAAAGTTGTAAATTTATTTCATTCTACATGGGAGTTTGGCCAATTTTTAACATTAATATT
The DNA here is from genome assembly GCA_964384205.1 of uncultured bacterium. Classification (GTDB taxonomy): domain Bacteria; phylum JAGOEH01; class JAGOEH01; order JAGOEH01; family CAYLKS01; genus CAYLKS01. Next base: position 8,107 of record CAYLKS010000043.1, read on the forward strand.
AATAATATTGATAAAACACCAATCTATATTAACTACATTGATAAGTATATTGATTCTTATAATCAACCAATTTTAATCAAACTAACAAGAAATCTTTTAGATTTTAACGGGCAGGTTAGATTGAAAATTGTTGGAGAAAATTACAAACTGCCGCAGGATTCGTAAAACAGACGAGTTTTTATTACAGTCACTAATTTTGAATATTATTCCCTCGAATTGAGGGAATAATATTAATTTTTTTTTATAATTCTAAATTAACAGTTGCTGTCTCTTCACTGATTTTTAATTCAATTTTTATAAAATATTCTGAATATGATAATCTATTAATATCATCAATTGTGATATTTTCAACATCAATCGATACATTCAAATCACTAGATAAAGCACTTATAATGTTATTAATCTCATTAGTAATTAAAGTCTGACGAAAAGAAGTATCACGTGTGTGTAAATAATTTTTCAATCTTGAACCGAATAAAGGATCAAAAGGATAATCTAATAATAAAATATATAAATAATTTTTCAAATATTCTAACACAACATCAGTAACTGTTGAAATAGTTGTAAAATCACCGTATTTCGACACAGAAGGAGTTAAATCAAAAACCGTTCCATATTGAATTTTATTTTTAACAGTTAAATAATCTTTAACAAGATATTGTATTGATGATGGTAATTCCTCTAATAAATATTTATCTCTTAAACTTCTAATAGAATAAGGTATCTGTTCTCGAATTTCTTCTGGTAATTTGCTAATGACTACTAATTGTTGTTCCACAACTATCCTCTACGAAAAGCATTCTTTGCTGTTTTTTCTTTTAGTAATTTTTTTTCTCTTTCGTTGTCTTTAATTTTACTTAAAATTAAATCATTGTAAAGCGGATATGGAACAGAGAGTAAAGCAGTAATATCTGGTAAACCTTCAAATAATTGTGAATATATTTTGAAAGTATCAATAAAATACTGATAAGCCCTAGAAGCCCTATTAGGTAGCAAGAATGCTTCGACGAAAAAAATCTGTTTCAATATCTACATCATATTTAAAATTATGACCACAATTTGGACAAACCATATTCTTATAAAATTTTGGTGAATACTTTTCGAAGTGATCATTATATTTTTTATAAATATCTTCAGAAATAATCTCTGGTATTCTCGAACGAAAAGCCATTAATATTTCTTGAGAATTTGAACTTTCTGCTACTTTTTCACCTCTAACATTTTTATCATGTTCGTTTTTTGTAATATTAAAAACTTCCATTTTTGTTATCAATAAAGCCATTTCCATTGGTTTCGTAAAAATACTTCCAGTTTTTTCCAAATTTGATTGCACTTCTGAAGTTGAAAGTAAATTAAGAATCCTACCATGATCTTTCATTGAAGGTAATCTTGTTTGAAAAACATATTTAAAACCGCTGTAATCAACTTCTATTTCAAATAAATAATCATAAAAAGGTTTATCTTTATCCCACAATGTCAAACTATCTTCATTTAACAATTCACTTAGAAAAATTTTGTCTTCAAATACATAAGATGATTTTGGTTTATCACAATCATTAGGACAAGTAATTTTTCTCATTCCTATTGTTTCATAAGTACATTTAAATAAACCCCATAACATAACAATTTTATCAATATTTGAAATGGTTCTTATAAATTCGTCATATTTAAGAACATATTCTTTAGATTCTTCTTGGTCGATAAACTTTATTTTCTTTTGAAGCATCTTAACTATATCTCTATCATAAGTTGCTGGTGAACCTATTGAAGATTTTAAAGATAAATCATCACCAACCAATAATGTTGTTATCGTACAAGCTTTACGAGCTATTGGTAAAGTCAATTCTTGCTTTTTAATATCTCTAATATGTTCTAAAACTTCAAAAAAACCTGCATTTCCCATCGATTTCAAGTCCTCCCACATTCTCACCTAATTTTTTTCAGATTATTAGTATAATAAACATCTTTAACAACTACAAAAAACTCTGATTCTTTCAACATTTTTATAGCTTTATCAATTGACGAATTTGAAATATTCGCCGGATTAAAATAAATTTTAGGATTTGATGATAATATCGTAAAACCTCTATTCCAAAAAACAGTATCTGCATCTTTAATAAACGAATTTATTTTATTTGTATTTGTATTGACAATATTAATAACAACAATAGCAGCCATCAAAAATTAAGCACTTTTTTCGTTTAACATTGAAAAAATGCGCACTCCTCCTTTAAAAAGTTAGGATAATATAGAGATTGGGAAAAAAATCTCTATATTATCAAAATTAATTTTACAGGTAATTATCAATATGTTGAACATTCAAAAGACCAAGACCATCAGTTCTAGCTACTTCAATACTAGTTCTTGAACGGATAAAATTTCTCTGTTGTCCATCAGTAACCTCTTTGACAATATAAAGTGGTTTGTAAACCAAATCAATGATTGTTGATTTTTCAAGAGAATTACTTGGAGCTTTCGTTGAAATATAAATCTTACTATCAGAAATAGTAGAAGATTCAAGTATTTTGAGTTTCATAAATTGTGATGTTGATCCTGTCCAACCAATTTCACCAGATTTTCCTGGAAGTGTAACCATGACATCTTGTAAACTTCGAAGAAGTGATGCAGTTTTTAAACCACTTATAAGATATGATGGATAAATATTAAAATTTCTATAAATAAGACCCATCAACGTAGAAATTTTAGGTACTACATTCTTAAATATGTCAACAACACTTGCTGGTGCTACAGGTGATGCTGGTGTTAAATCAATTGTAGAAACAGTACCATTTGTAGCCATATCTGCTTCAGACGCTTCAAGGAAAAAAGCCAAATCATAATCTTTATTCAGTAAAATTTGTCTACGAATTACATCACTTAAAGTTCGAAGTAAATCAATCTTAAAAATTGATTTATAATCTTGAATAGATTCTTGAGGAAGATCAATCAAGAAATCATCAGACGGATCAATGGTTACATCTGTCATCTCTGTTTCTACTCTAACAACAGTTCTGCCATTCATTGTAGAGATAGGAACAAAACGCAATTTCAAAGATACTGTATCTGCTGTCATTACAGCTACATCTCCAGCAGCACCTTCAAAATAAACATTAAAAATAACATCGCCTGTATTAAAATCAACTCGACCGTTCAATTTAGCGACTACATCACCACCATTACTTGTAGTAACTGGAGCACTTTCACCAACAAACTGACTTCTACTATCAGCACGAATAGATAAAGGAAGCGCACCAGTAGCAGTACCGCCAGAATCTGTAACATTAATAGCAGTTACTAAGGTATAACGACGATTCATAGTAAACTCATCAGACGAAAGAGTCAAAGCAGTATAAAGATTTGTTGGTGTAGCAACAACAACATTATAATCTACTTGTCCAGCCCTAATTTCATTTCTTGCAGTAGGAATGACTCTTTCATCAGTAGTTGAACCATCATAACTCTTAGTAATTGCTTTGATGACAACTCTTGGAATACTAACAATCGGTGAATCAGTTGGATATATATTGCAAAGTTCAGCAATAATTGGTTGCGCATAAATATCAACCAAAATCGGAAATGACAAAACTGTCCAACCAGAAGCAAAAGCACCACCAGGTACATTAGCAGATTCAGTTAAAATATCTTCACGATTTCTATCTAATATTTTAACAACGGCTGCTTTAACATGCGGTTCTAAATTTTCTGTTAATGCCTCAACATATGCCCGATACATTCCTTCTTCTACTATAAGACGATTTGAACCTTGTGGTGAACTAAGGTCTTCAGAATTTTCCTTAATAAAACATTCATAATTTTCAAACAAAGTATCCATTCAATAAACCTCCGTTAAATCAAATTAAACTTAATTCGACTTTTAATAACATCTAAAAAATTTTCATTTATTATGTCTTGAACAAACTTCAAAACGCAAGAATTTCCATTCATTTCAGATTCTGTTAATACATTTTCAGATTCGTCTGATATATATTCTGAAAACGCTTCTGGTAAAAATTCAACTATTCTAGCACCTTTATGTGATGGTTGTGTTACCAAATCATATGTTATAGCTTTAATTGGTAGTTGAACTTCTAAAGTATTATTCGCTCCTGGAATAACTTTACCTAATGCTCTTAATGAAAAACCAATATCTACTTTATCTTCAACAATTAAATTATAAACATCTGGACCTTTAAAAGATGTTAGTGTTTCAACATCTCCTATAATTTTATTATTAACTTTTGATATTTCATTAATTTTCAAACCAACATTATTCAGTTCTACAATTGATGCTCTTTTTTTCAACACATCAGATGAATCAGAAACAAACATTGGGTGGTCAACTTCCATCATTAACCCACCATTATTAATTTTTTCACTCAATTGTCGAACAATTTCATTTGATACTTCATCACTATAAATTCGATTGTTTCCATTAACATCATTTATAGTTTGTAATTCAGCTTTAAAACGAATTTTATTAGGTGATTTTTCTTTTTTAATGACATTAATATTACTATCAGTAGATTGTTCAAAAATAAAATAATAATTTTTATTATTTTCCGTTGTTTTAAATGAAGTACGCATTTGTAATCCGATCCCTTTGTTATATTAAATTTAAGTTTTTTAAAGTAAAGAACAGACGAGGCACAAAAAATCTATATAGAATCTAAATTTTCAAATTGTTAACTATTTTTGTTTTTCTAACCGACTCAACAATAAAGGAAAAACATCAACTAAAACATCATATGGTAAAAAATCAGCATATTTTAAAAATATATTAATCTCGTCAGATATAGTCGTTCCACTTTTATACAATTTATTTTTTAATTTATTAATTTTTTCCATTAAAAATAACTGTTTTAAAATATTAATTTCTCTGTTATCTTCCGATTCTTGTTTAGAAATTGGTTCTTGTGTTTGAACCTGTTCGTCTGTAAACTGTTCAAATACTAACATAAGTTACTCCATTTCTTTAATAATTTTCTTCCTCTCCTTGACCTTGTCCTTTTAATTTTGCTTTTGCCGTTGAAACTCGTAAAAACTTTTCTGCTAAAGACTTAAAATTAACCCAATCAATATAAGGTATATATTTTTCTAGCAAATGATAAGGATCAAATGGTATATTCATTTGTTGAAATGTTCCAATAATATTTCCAACTGAAGACAATGTCATCTCAATTAGTTGTAAAATTAAAACAACTGGAGGAATAAGAGTAATTTCTATATAATTCGATGGAATTAATCTTTCATCATTATCTTTAATCCCAATTTTTTCCGCTATAATGTCCATTAACTCATTCAAACCATTAGAAATATTTTCTTGCAAATCAGATATTTCTGTTGCAAATGAAATATTAACATGAATTAATTGTTCACGAAGCTCAACTACATCAGTATAACCTAAATACGGTGCGGGTACTCCTGAAAGTGATATAATCTCCCTTCGTGCATCTTCAAGATCTGCTATTTTTATCGCAGGATCACCAAATGCTTGAACTTCAACATCTAATGGTTTCACACCATTTTTTGATAATACAAACATATCTTTAAAATCAGAAAGAATTTTAGGAATACTTTTAAAACTAGAGAGATCACTAACTGATATTCTTGTATTATATAATTCTCTCTTCATTTTTTGTATTAGTGATGATTGCATTTGAAGAGGTCCTGAATCGATTGTCCATTTGCGTATCAATGAAGCTCGTGAAAGTTTAGTAATAATATTAGATAATTGCGCCAATAAATATAATTTACTGGGAAAAACTAAATTATCAACAATTGATTCACCATAAGGAAAAAATTCATTTGAAGGTATACTCATATTAACCATGCTATTTGCATTTATAAATCTTACTTTTACTTTATTTAAACCATTATTATTTGATGTATATCCTTCATTAATTAAGACTTTCTTAAAAAATAAAAAAATTGATTCATCTTCTTTATCAAAAGTCTTTGGATTGACCTTATTTTTTTCTAAAACTTTCTTAATTATTTCATTTATTATTTTTTTTACAAATTCATCATCTGAACTGATTTTTGTATATTTATTAGTTATTTTTCCAATAATATTTGTTAATCCTGTTGCAACACTATTATGTTCTTCAATAGTATCAGATTTAACAACTTCCAAGTATCCTAAACAATCACCATACGAAGTGTAAAGTTTTATTATTTTTTTTGGAGAATGTATTTTTAAAAGAATATTTTTGAAATAATCATCATCCTTTTCTTTATTTATACTACTTGATTTTAATTCTTCAGCATCTAACTCATCAACTTCTAAAATACAATCAACTATATTTGATATAGTTCTATTGGTAGGTGTTGATTCGTTATCAAAAGCATCTTTCAGTTGTCTCTCAAATAAAAAATTATTATTTTTTATTTTTTTAACATCAATATTATAATCATCAATATTGATAACTTCAATAAAATTATCCCCATAAAGTAAAAAATTTGAAATAAAACTTGTTTTTAATTTTTTAACTATATTATATTTTTTAACGACCGTTTCAACAAACGATTGTGCTTTTTTTGATTTTCTTTCTTCTTCCTGACCAAAATCTGTTAATTTATAAAGTAAACATTTCCCATCAACAGGATTTTTCTGTAATACATTTGTAGTATAAACACGAAGAATACGTTTAATTATCGAAATCGAACCATTAATCTCATCATAAATTTCATATCGTTTCAGTCTATCAGTAGAGACAGAAGCTTTTTCTAGTAAGGCTTGTAATTGATTATTACTATCTTGATCAATGATAGAGTTCAACAAATTTCCAGTTTCTTCTATATGATCTTGTTTATCTGATTTATCAATACTAGAAATTTTATCTAAAATATTATCAATTGAAACCTCTATATTACTTAATTTAGTGTCTCGTTTAAAAATACTACCAATTGACATCTTTTTCTGATCCTTTTTCTTAACTTTTGTTAATTGCACAGGAAAATCTTGTGACTGAATCTACCAAAGCTCGAATTAAAATATTCTTAGCTCTGATAATAACTCTTGACCCATCAAGAAGTTTTATCCATTTCGCAAAAACCTATATTTTTTATTCGCCCTGTCTGTAAACATTGAATATATACTATCCGCCAAATCTCTTCAAGCATTGTTTAAAAAAAAAGGGTTTTTCGTTGCGAAACCAAAAAACCCTTTAAAAAGCTCTTGTAATTTTCACACGAATTTTGTAATGATTTTATAAACCAAATTTTTTTCGCTATAATAATAATAAAGTATTGATTTAGTTTTTTTAGAAAAATTTAATAATATATCTTTAACTAACTCTCTCTTCAATTTGGTTTGAGCATCATTATAAGATTCTATAGCGTTTACTTTAGAATTAGGATCAATGTCATATACTTTTCTTAATTTACCATTTTTTTCTGCATAATCATTCTCATAGTAAAGTTTAACCATCTCATCTAAAATATGATTAGCAATTTGAAAATCATCTAACGTATATTTTACACGATTTTTTTTGAATATTATGTATATAATTAATATTAAATTTAATGATAAACTAATAATTAAATAATAAAGCATTTGACAAACATACTAATCTTCAGTAATCTCATAACCTTCTTTAGTGAAAAGTGTTTTAATGAGTATATCTTCATCTTCATATTCAACTATTGCTTCTTCTTTCTGTATGTCGACATCTAAATTTTCTAGAAAAAGATTTACACCAACAGTATAACCTTCATCTACTGCTTCATCTATCAACTCTTTAAATTCACGAATCATAAAAAACCTCCAAAGAAATTTAAAAAAATTAAAAAAAATCTGAAATGACGTACCACTCCCGTTTGTTTCATTAGTCAAAATCAAGGTTCTAAATCTTTATTAAAAACCTTAAAATTTTATTCTAACAGAGTGATTTAAGAATTGATCAAATTGCATTTTTAACAGTTTAAAACCTTCAACTTTAAAATAGATAGAGTTCACAATTTTTAAAATGGGATCTGACTTTCAACATTTTGAATTGATGCCATTGCCATTGAAAGTAAGATCTTTATATCATGTTCCAATTTATTTGTGTTTGAAATTAGTTTTTTAATATCATTTAAATATTCCTGAAGATTATTATAAATTTTTAAATTTTGTTTACAAAAAAGTAAAAATCGAGTAGCTCCTTTCTCCGAATCTTTTGCTTTTGTTATTTTTACTTCAAATGGAACTAAATTAAAACTAATTTTATCACGCATTTCATTTACTATACTATCATCTTCATAATTTAAACCTTCTAATATATTTTCTTTAACAGGAGATGAAAATAAATCTAAATCAGTTCTCATTCTACACATATATATAAAATCAGAATTTCTTACTTTTTTATATGAATCACCTATTTGCATATTCGACATGGTAGTTGTTACGTTTTCACTTTCTCTTCTATTTTGCGTAGCAGTAATAACAGGGATTTGATAAAGTCTTGATAGATTTCTCATTTCTTGGACAATTAAACCATGAGAATTATAATCATCAATTGAAGTGTATTTATTAATAATAGGAGCCATAACATCTATATAATCAACAACAATTAATTTAATGTTAACACCTTCAACTTTTAATTGATCGATAAATCTTGATATATCACCACTTGAAAACACATTTTCATTTGAATGTTTAATAATTAAACTAACTTTATCATTAGTTGCATTTAAAATACTTGTTTGAATAATATTCTTAAACATATCTTTAATGTTTGAAACTTGAGACGAAGCATTATCAAGATTTGAAATTTCATAAGATGTTTTGAACAATTTTTTAATAGAATTATAACTGTAATTTCCAGATATGGAAGCAAAACGTCTAAATAATTTATAAATATCATCTTCTAATGTTAAAAACAATATCGCTTCATCTTCCTTAAAATTCATTAAATTATTTCTAATAATAGTATTAGTTAAATTAATCATGAAAATACTTTTACCATGATTTGATGGTGCTGATATTAAATGAACACTTGAACTTTCAACACCATCTAATATTTTATCAAATATATCATAACCAGTTTTATAAAAACCATAATTAGATGTAGTGTATTTAAAAAGAGTATCAGCAAACTTTTCGGCTGATTTTTCATCTGATAAAATAAAATAATCACTTATTGATTCTTTTTTATTTAAAGATTGAAGTTTTGATAAATCATTGTAAGCATTGATAATAACATCTTTATAATTACGTAAAGCTTCAAAAACTGGTACAGTATCTTTTGAAATAGAATCAGTTAAAATATCTAATAATTTAATATTTCCAGATACCGAATATATTTCATAATATGCTTGTATTGTTAATAATATATTTTCTTTTAAACGGCGGAAAACATCAGGATCAACAATCTTATTGTCGATAGCCTTTTGTATCAACTGTTGTGTGTATAAAGAACAATTCCCTAAATGCTGAAAAACATTATCATAATTAAGGATATTTGTGTGTGATTCTCGAATATTCAAAAGTGAATTTACTAATGCAATACTCTCAGTTGAAGACTTTAAACCAAATTGTGTTTTTCTTATAACTAAATTTATATCATTTAAAAATGATTTTAAATAATCAACAATTTTATTCGAATTAATATTACCAAAATCAGCAGGATAAAGAACTAATCTAATTAAATCTATAAAAAATTCGTCTCTAGTAAACTTTTCTATAAATGATTTTAATAATGAATTATTAGAACCCAATGTAAACGAAAAATTTTGCTTTATCAAATATCCCTCCTTTTTTTGTATATTACAAATATTTTTATATTAAACTGGCGGGAAAACTGTCCGCTTCAACTGACGGAAGAAAGAAAAAAATCCTCAAACGTGGAAACCCCAATTACAAACACATGTGAGAGTATGTCAGGATACACTAAAATTACTTCCAATTTCTAGAAAACCAATTCCACTTGAAACTAAGAAATACATCAAAAAATCTTCAGATATTTCTACTGTTAATGTTGAAGAAATATGATTTTCAAAAAAACGTTGAAAATTATTACTTGAATTTTTTATATTTTGAAATATAATTTTTAATTTTTGTTCTTGAAAATCAATAGTGATATCATAATCAGTATTTCCCGTTGTATTTGATAAAACACTGTAGACTGAATTTTCATAGGTTGTTAAAATATCATCGAATAATAAACGTTGAGACAATTGGTATCTTAAATAAGCTCGAAAATAAATTCTTATCGCTTCTTTATTTTCACACCAATTACAATCATAAGAAATATGTCCGAGCCTATATAAATTTTCGTAAATATCTTTTAATAAATCTTCAATATAATCATCAAATATTGATGTGTTCAAAAAGTTATCAAATAATTCTATAAAATACTGCATAAAAACAAAACAAGGTATTTCATCCGATTCGCAAATAGTTATTAAATTTGAATTTGTTACAAAAATATTCAACATATTTGCTAAATTACTAAAATTAACTGAATTGTATGTTTTGTTTAGAACTCTCAAAATATCAATATCATACGTCACTACCTCATCAATTGGTTTGAGAAAATTGTTAATATAATTTTCTACAACAGATGGTAATACATTTAAAAATTTTGCTGCATGTGATTTATATAAAAAAAGTAAAAATAAATATTCCTTTAAATTCAACATATTAACTTTTAAAAAATATCTTTTAATGATATCTTCTTCATAGGTAATAAAACTTTCGATATCTGATTGATCATAATAATCAGGATTATCAAACACTTCTAAAATTCTATCAATCGAAACTTTATAAAACATAAACTTCTCAAGATTTCTATTTAAATCAAAAAAATAGTTTTTCATATTGTCGTCACAATATGAAAAAAATAGTTCTTTAAAAATTTCAATTTTTGGTAATATATTATTTGCTAAAGTATTAACTAAAACACTACTTGGATTTGTAAATAAATACACTGTTTTGGATATTACTCGCAAAATTTCTTTAGCTATGTCAAGTTTATTTAAATTAAAAAAACTTTCAAAACTATTTTTAATGTCTAATTGTGTTAATTTATTTTCTAATAAAAAATAATAATTTAACTTTTCTAAACTATCAATAGATATAAAAAGTGTTTTATATAAATGATTAATTAATATATATTTTTGTAAAAAACTACCATTTTCTAAATTAGAATGATAACTTGGAGATTGTAATGATGTATAAAAATTTTCAAATTCTATATTTTCAATATTTAATCTTTTACTTGCTGGATAAAGAAATTCAATATCAGCAAAACATGTTTGTTGTAAATACCAATCTTTTAATATAACTTTTTTATTATTTGGTATTTCATCTAAAATTTTCTTTAAACCTAAAATATTTTCTTTTTTTAATGATTTTAATAAATAACTAATATCATCTAAACAAACATTATATACTTTATGGATATCATATTGGGAAAAATCATAAATAATATTAGATGCGTACTTATATTTATTATAAATATTTTTATTTAAATTTATTTTCTTTATATTAACGGCGATGTTTTTATAGATGCTTTTAAAAGCTATCTTCCAAAATCTCAACCTACGATCATATTTATACTCACTTGTTAAATATGACGAATATCTTTTAGCGAGAATCGTTGACATGAAATTACGTGCGAGTAACACGGTAGTTTGTTCCGTGAAAAACTCACAATCCTCCTTTTTTGAATCTCTTTTAAATTTCAACAAGTAAATACCTGTTAACCAATTAACTTAAACTTCTACTTCTTCATCAGCAAATGATGAATGAATCACTTCTGATGCTGATTCTTCTTCGGTGGTTGAATCATCTTCAGTTAAACTCTTAAATTTTTCAGAAATATTCGATAAACTTTCTGTAGCAGAAGCCTTAACAGAATTTGCTGCTGAAACTGTTGAATCGATAATTTCATTATATGCTCCTCTTGTTTCACTGACGGTTCTCTTAAAAAAACCACCAGAAGTAGCACCACCTTCCCCTTCAACAACATTAGAAAAGTTTTCAACAGCATAAGAAAAGTTTCCATCTAAACCTAAATTATTTGCAGTTACTTCTTGAAGTGCTATTGGTCGTAAAGATTCAACAAGTTTTCCTGGTGTTTGAAATAAACAACCATCTGACACTAATGAATCTGGTTTTCCTGATTTAAATTCATCAGCATTTTTCAAACAATTTCTTTCTAAAAAAGAACCTTCGTTATTAAATGCAGCACAACCTTCAACTAGATTGACAAAATCAATACTGACATCAATTGATAAAGGTTGTCGATAAATATTGAAACTTGTATCGTTTCCACCTCTTCTAAATGTAATACTGGAAATTGCTGCTGCTGGAAAGCTCGCTAAACCATGCGCTTTAACTGAAATTAAAGGAGGATAACCAAAAGATATACCATCATTAGTTCTTGGCATAGCCATTAATGATAAAATAAGAAGAGGTTCTATAATAAATTGTTTAATGGCTTTTGGTGATCCATATGGCGAAACTAATTTAATTACACATGATAAATTTGGTGAATAACTACTATCATTCCAAGTTTTTGGTAAAGAAAGAGTATGACCATTAACAATAACATCAGCAACACTCGACATTAACCCCTCAGAAAATCGTTTCACAGTTTCACCAGCAGATTCTGAATAAAAACCTGCTAAAAGACCTAAACCTGTTGAAGACATTCCTACCAATGATTTTGTACCTGCTGCTAATATTTCATCTGCTACTGATGAAACAGACTGACCGAAATGACGAATAGTTTCCATTCTTTTAAATTTACTCGATACACCTTCAATTGCACTCTCAAGTATACTTTGTGAAAAAGAATTTTTAAGCTCATCTGATGAAGTTGTATCATCAGTTGTGAAAATTCTTATACCTGCTGGTTTTGATTTTATTCCATAATTAGCACAAATTCTTTTAAAATTAGCAATAGCAGATGTGTAACTAATATGATATTTTAAACTATTAATTCCACCTCGAATAACATCCCCAACAGTTCCTGCTTTTATTATATTTATTGAATAATCACACGGAATTAAATCTAAAACATTCATCTTACTTTTAATATAATTTCCATAACGACCAAATTGATCAATATTATCATTAAACTTTGATGGTTTACCAATTTCATAAAGATCGTTTGACTGAGATATCATTACACTTGATCTAGCTTCATCTACTTCTATTTCTTTTTTTGATTTTTCTACTTCTTCTGCTTCTTTTTTTACATTTTGTTTTTGTTTCCATTCATCATATTCTTCTGAAGAATGTTTTAAAACTTTACCACTAGATAAAATAACTTCTGGAGGATCTTTAACTTCTGGAGGATCTAAATTATCAACATTTTCTTCTTTTGTTTCTTCATCTTTTTTATCAAAAAAATCTTTACATCCATCATACATTTCTTTCCCTACTTTTACAGTATCTATAGCCAAATCTGCAACAGTTTCACCAACTTCGAAAGTATCTTTAACAACATCAGAAATATCTTTAACAACTTCAGTAGAATCTTTAACAACATCAGTAATTATTTCATTAGCCATATTACCAATTTCATCGAATGTTATTGTACCTAAATTACCTATAGTTTCACCATTAAAAAATTTTTTAACTATTTCTGCAACTTGAGTTGTTTCATTAATTGCTGATAATTTATTTTTAGAATTTAATAAATTAACAACATTATTGGATTCCGAATTTGTAATTGTTGACAATATTGACGATTTTGATGATTTTGCAGATAATATTGATTTTATATCTATTTTTTCAGTTTCTGATGATGTGTTTGCTGTACCTGTCAACTTATTAATCGAATTAAAACCTTTACTTTTTACCCATTGTTTAAGTTTAACTTCGTAATCTAACATGAAAATTTTAAGTGTAGATAACCACGGAGTGGCTACTCCGTGGCGAAATACACAATCCTCCTTCTAATTAAAATTGTTAAACAGGGCGGGAAAACTGCCTACTTTAGTTGGCAGATGAAAGCCCGTTTTTTTGTAAAATTTTCCTTGATATTACAAATGACTAATTTAAAACTACATATTGAAAAACAGATTGCTCAAACAATTCAACAGAGTTGCTAAAAATCTTATTTATTAACATATCTAATTGATCATCTATTTTATTTTGCTGTTCGTACTTTGATGGTACTTCTTTTGGTTGCATAATTACAGGTGTTTGTGGTGGTGGAGGAGTCGGTACTATTATAGCTTTTTCATCTTTATTAAGCAAACGATCAAAATTTGATGTGATAATTTCTTTAAAACCATTCAAAATTATTTCATTGTTTTCTACATTTTTAGTTTTTAAATCGTTAAAATTAATATCCAAATTTTTTATAATATCCATAGTATTCATCATGACATTTTCTAACGGCGCAATAACTTCAGATTTATGTTGCTCACCTACAAGAGCCAATGTTGGTTTTGATACTATCCCTCCAGAAGCATATCCAGAAATTCCTAATTCATTCAGTTCTTTAGTAGTTGGTAATTTTTTATTTTGTTTATTTAAATTCCCACTATTAGTTTCTTTAGGATGTAAAATATCATATATTCGTCCACCAACATCAGGTAACATAGCATTTATTTTTGTTCCGATTATTGAACCTAAATTATATGGACTAAGTAACATAAAAACTTTACCTAAAATTCCTTTACTTTCATACTCTTTTAAACGTTCTTGTAGTCGTATTGGATTATTAATATCACGAATTAAACCAACTGCTGCTTCCAGTATTGTTAAAGGTGCTGCAATTTTTTCAAGAACCTTCGATGATATACGACCAACTGAAGATACTATTTTTTCTACAGTTTTTCCTACTCCTGATGAAAGAACTTTAGTAATAGGTCCTTTTATTTTTCCTGCAATATTTGAAACAGTTTCACCCACCGTTTTTACACCTTTCCAAACTGTTTTGCCACCTGATTTTAATAATGACCCTGCTTTTGAAGCCACTTTTGAAGTGCCTTCCCATACCGTTGATCCCCATGATTTAACTTTAGATAATACTTTTGTTCCTTTTTCAATAATACCTTCTTTTGCTTTACTAATAGTTTTAGATAATATTTCTTTTCCTTTTGCAATCAAATTTATTGTTGCTTTTTTAACTTTAATAGCCATTTCACCAGCTTCACTTCCTATCGAAACTAATTTTTCTGATAACGTTGTCAATGATGTTTTAATAGAAGTGGCAATATTACCTAATGTACTACTTATTACATTTTTAACAGTAACTGCTTGCTCTTGTAAAGTTGTATATATTTCTTTTATTTTTATCATCATTTTTTCTTGTGAAAAATTAGCAATAAAATCTTTACCTTTCAAT
>CAYLKS010000044.1:0-23198 GCA_964384205.1 uncultured bacterium
GTTTCTATTTAAAAATTATTTCAAGGAGGTGAACAATGAATAAATTAATTATTGAACAATTAACAAATGAATTCAAAAGGATGCTTGAAGAAATTATGGTTAAAGATACAGAAAGATATTTAAAGGAATGATATTTAGAGGAGAATAGGGGAGCAAGAGCAAATGGGGGTGACATAATTAACTTGACATTACCGAGTAAAAAATTTTCAATTCTTGAACACTATCTCAAGATATACAAATTTTTATAAGAGCCGTCATAGTCATTTTCATATTCCATATATCTAAAATGCTATAGAGAAAAAAAGATTTTTCTTAACGGAGAATTAACGCTGATCTTATAAAAAATTTATATGAGATGTTTATTGATAATATCAAAAAGGAGGAATTTATGACATTCGGAAAAAAGTTATTAATTTTTTCTGTTATTATGGTTTTTATATTTTATTTGTCGAGTATGGCAGGAATTATTAAGGGGCGTGTATTTGATAAACTTTCAAAGGAGCCTATGATTGGGGTAAATATTCTTTTGCAAGGTACGGAATTAGGTTGTGCTTCCGATATTGACGGGTATTTTATAATAAAAAAGATTCCTTCGGGGACTTATGATTTGGCCTTCAGGTTTATAGGCTATAAGGACTATATTATAAAAAATATACATATAAAAGATTCGGGTGAGATTTTTGATTTTACTATTTATTTGGAAGAAGAGAGTATAAAGGGTGAAGAGGTGGTTATTGAGGCGACGGTTTTACAGAATAGTGATGCCGGTGTTGTATTTGATAGGAAGAATTCGTTACGTTTCGACGATGCGGTGAGTTCTGAGACAATGGCAAGGACTTGCAGCGGGAATGCGGCATCTGCGGTAGAGAAGATTACCGGGGTTTTGACAGAAGACAGCAAATATGTTTATATACGAGGCGTGGGAGGAAGGTATTGTATTGCAAGTCTAAACGGTATAAAGTTGCCTTCTGCTGATCCGGATAAGAATTCCGTTAATTTTGATTTGTTTCCTTCGGATTTCATTGATAATATAAAAGCCATAAAAACAGTAACTCCCGATTTGCCCGGAGATTTTGCCGCAGGTCAAATAGATATAACTTCGAAAAAATTCCCCGAAACAATGGTAGTACGATTTGCTTCATCCGTAAAGTACAATTCCGTACTTTACGGTGCCAAAGATTTTTTATCCGTAAAGAATGAGAAATTGAATCTTACCGGAGATTTTTCCGGAATAAAAGTTTTACCCAAGGAATTACAATCATTAACTTCTTTTCCTCAAATAGGCTATGCTTATACGGATAAGGATATTGCATTAAAACTTGATAAAGTCTCTCATATATTGTCAAGCCCTATGTTTTTGAATAGTACTTCGGCTCCTATACAATTTTCCAATTCATTTACAGTGGGGAATAAGCTTAATCTTGGTAAGAAAAAGTTGGGATTTTTATTGGGAATCAATTATTCGCGGAACGCATCCTTTTACAGGCATGGTAAAACCGGTAGTTATGTCTTAACAGGGAATAGGGAACATACTAATTCTCTTACGAAAAATTATTTGTTCGATGATACGAAAAGTACGGAAAATGTTGAATTGGGGACAGTGGGTAATTTTGCTTTAAATTTTTCCGGTACCGGGCAGATTGCATATAATTTTATGTATAATCGTAATGCATCCTTACTTTCGAGGTATCAGAAGGGTGAATATCCCGAAGATTTGCAAACAGGTATTTTTGAGACACGTACTATTAAATATCAAAAAAGAGAAATCCTTTCTCATATTTTAAGCGGAGAACATTTCTTGAAATCCCTTAGAAAGTCGCGTTTGGATTGGAAGATTGCCTTTAATTCCTCTACTAACAATGAGCCTGACACGAGATTTTTCAGTAATGATTTTGTTATACGGGACAAGGATACCGTATTTTTTATCCATCCGAGTTTATATCCTTATCCCACTCATTATTTCCGAAATATGAAAGAGGATTTTATCTCAGGGAAGTTAGATTTCAAAATCCCCGATGTTTTTTATAATCTTGATGTCAAATTTGGTCTTAATCTTTCCCGAAGGAATAGAAAATTCAGAGAACAAAGATATGAAGTGCGTCAGGATTGTATAAGATATAACGGTAATCCCGATGAGTTCTTTTCTCATTCCAATATGGGCATACTTTACGATAAAAGTACTGATAATTTTTTTAGATTCGGTAATTATCTGGTTGATAATACACAAAAAAGCAGTTCTTATAATGGTAAAGAAATAATCAATGCAATGTATTTTTTGGTTAATGGCAACATATTACATAATATGTCTTTAATAACGGGTGTTCGTTTTGAACGGACCAATACGGAAGTTGTTTCGTTGGATACATTGAAAGAAAAGGGAGAGATTTCGCAAAAGGATTTTTTACCTTCTTTGAGTTTGGTTTATAACCTGAATAATACAATGAAATTAAAATTTGCAACAAGCAGAACAATTGCAAGACCTAATATGCGTGAATTATCACCTTATGCTTCATTTGATTTTGTAGGGGATTATATTTTCATAGGAAATCCTGAGTTGGACAGAACCTTGATATATAATTACGATTTACGATTTGAGAGTTTTTTTCCCGCAGGGGAGTTTTTATCATTGTCTTTATATAATAAAAAGTTTATGAATCCCATAGAGAAAGTGATTTTGAACATAAACGGGCAAGTACAATATAAGAATGTGGATAATGCAGGGGTTTGGGGCATAGAATTTGAATTTAGGAAATCGCTGAAATTTTTTGTTGATAATCTTTACATAAGCGGGAATTTTACATTAATATCTTCGCGTGTAAAGATACCGGACGAGGAGTATCTGATAATAAAGGCAACCGATAAAAATGCTTTGCGATACAGACCCTTACAGGGACAGGCTCCTTATATTATTAATCTTGATTTATCTTATTCTTCACGGAAAGAAAATTTTGTTTTTGGAATTCATTACTATATGACAGGTAAAAAATTGAGTGAAATCAGTATGGGGGGGACGCCCGATATTTTCGAGGAACCTTTTGAAAGATTGGATGCAAGTTTTTCCAAGAAGATTTTTCGCAATTTGAAGATAAAATTGGCATTCGGTAACATATTGAATTCTCGAAAAAGTAAGATTTATGATTTTAAAGGCAAGAAATATATCTACCGAAAATACGGTATCGGCCGAAATATTTCTTTTGCCTTGTCCTATGAAGTAAAATAACCGTTAAAAGGAGGAAAAAACTATGTTTTATCGTATTTTTCTTGTACTGTTTTTATTTATTGATTTACTATTTGCCGCTGATATTCAGGTTTTTGACGATGATATTAAGACCGGTGATACTGTGCTTTGGACATCGGATAATGTTTATCACCTGAACGGATTTGTATTTGTTGATAGCGGAGCAGTTTTGAAGATAGAAGCCGGAACTGTAATAAAGGGCAAACCCGGGCAGGGAGAGAATGCAAGTGCATTGATAATAGCGAGAGGTGCGAAAATTTATGCGGAAGGCACACGGGAAAAACCCATAATTTTTACTGCAGAAGCTGATGATTTGACAAAACCGGACGATATTCCTTTGGATGCAAGTGGATTATGGGGCGGGCTCATTCTTTTGGGTAGAGCAAGGATAAATACAGCCGCAGGTGAAGGACATATCGAAGGTATTCCAGAGACAGAACCTCGAGGAGCTTACGGAGGTAATAATGACCATGATAATTCCGGTATTTTACGTTATGTATCCGTTCGATATGGCGGAACTGACATAGGTGCCGGTAATGAAATCAACGGAATTACTTTCGGTGCCGTAGGTGACAGTACGGTTGTCGATTATGTCGAAGTTTTCGGGAATAATGATGACGGAATGGAATTTTTCGGCGGTACTGTGTGTTTAAAACATATTGTCCTTGCATATAATAAGGATGATAATTTTGATACTGACGAAGGCTTCAGAGGTAAAGGACAATTTTTGTTTGTCCTTCAATCTCCTGATTTCGGCGACAGAGCAGGTGAACACGATGGCGGAACAGAACCCGAAGACGGAACTCCTTATGCGAAATTTACATTTTTTAATGCAACTTTTATAGGTTCGGGCGTTAATTCTTCAAATCTTGATAATATGACTTTAAAAATCAGAGATAATTCCGGCGGATGTTATTGTAATTCTATTTTTACTGATTTTGCCGGTATCGGTATAGATATTGAGGATTTGGAAAGCGGCGCAGACAGTAGGGAAAGACTCGAATGCGGAGATTTATTAATTAAAAATAATATTTGGTGGAATTTCGGAAAAGGTAATGATTGGCTTACTATTGCTCATAACAAAGAATGGATTAAGGATTCCTTGCTTGCTATGAATAATGTCTTAGAAGATCCCCTATTGAAGTCTATTAGCAGAATAAATAACAAAATGTTAGACCCCAGACCCTCCAATAATTCTCCTGCTTTTGAAAATCTTACGGAATATCCCGAAGACGGATTTTTTGAAAAAGTAAATTTCAAAGGTGCTTTCGGTAAAGAACTCTGGATAAAAGGTTGGACCTTTTTGGATAATGCCGGTTTCATTGTTAATACTCAAAATACGGATATAAATGAAAATACCAATGACATTAAAACTTCTTTCGAACTTTTGGGGAATTATCCCAATCCCTTTAATCCTTCAACAAAAATAGTATTTTCCATTCATAAACCATCAAAAGTCGAACTTTCCGTTTATAATATAATGGGTGAGAAAGTAGCAACTTTATTAAATAATAGCTTTCATACTGCCGGTAAATACAATGTAGTCTGGAATCCTTCAGATAATATCGGCTCGGGTACATATTTCTATATCCTTAGAGTAAAGGACAGCGTAAAAGTCGGCAAAATGATTTTATTAAGATGAATAATACTAACTTAAACTCTCCCCGAAGATTTGTTATTCTTCGGGGATTTCTTATTCTTTTTTTGTTCTTTTCTTGTTTGCATTATAAAAAATGTAAATTGATTAATAATAATCCGAGTAAACATATAGCTTTTTATTTCATAAAAAAAGAGCAGACTGAGTTATTAATGCAAACTAATGATGCCGAAAGAGAATATGAACGAATATTCTTTCTTGTTCGTGATATTTTTTCCACGGATAAACTTCTTGCAAGATTACATGATTATTTTAAATGCAATTACAAAATTGAAAATAATAACTTTACTTTATGTCAATCATTGAAAATGCATAAGATTGATTGCAAGAATTTGTGTATAATTTATTATTCGATTTTACTTGCTTTTGGTACGGACGTAAAAATTGTTTTTACGAGAAACCATCTTTTTCTTAAAATTAATGGAATGTACTATGAAACACTCAACGGACAATATTATGATTTGAAGTATTATAAAAGAAAGATTGATGATTCTTTGGTAAGTAAGGGAATATATATATATGAAATTGATGATAAAGAATTGGAAGCTCTTTTTTATGAGAGTTTGGGTAATTATTTTTATTCGGTCGAAAATTTTTATAGAGCTGTAGAGCTTTATAAAAAGGGAATAATGTTTATGCCGGCAAATCCTTCTCTTTATAATAACCTTGGTAATTCTTATGCAATGTTAGGTTTTTTTGATGATGCCTTGGATAATTACAGAACAGCAATTTCCTTGGATAATAAGAACTCTTTATTTTGGAATAATATTGGGCTTTTGTATTTGCAGAATGGCAAATATCTTCTTGCCGGAAAATATATACAAAAGGCAATAGATTTGGAAGAAAATGCACTCTATTATTCTAACTTGGCTATTGCTTTTTATAATATGAAACAATATGATAACGCTCTTTATTATATTGATAAAGCATTGTCCTTGGAAGGAGACAATAAAAATTTTTGGTATATTAAATCATTAATTTATTATTTGAAAGGCGATTATAAAATGGGTAAGAAATGTTATAACAAAATCAAAAATTAAAGAATTTTGTCGAGTTTCTTTATTATAACAAATTTCTTTTTTTATAATATCCAAATATACCAAACTGTTAATTTTTATGTTAATTATTTCACACACTTGACTTAATAAAGATATTTTTTTATAATATATAAAAAATTTTATATGTATAAAATTACTCTAATATTATTTTTAATCAGTATAAATTTAAAGGCCCAAGTCTTATCAGGTATCGTAAAAGATAAAAATAATAATCCAATCCCTTATGTAAATATTTTTCTTCCTGAATACAAAATAGGCACTATAACAAATAAAGATGGGATGTTTAAATTAAAACTACCCAAGGGGAAATTTACTATTCAAATACAGCATATTTCTTATCAACCTATAATTGAAGAGCTAAATATTCAAGAAGATACCATTATATATAAAAATTTTATATTACAAGAGAAAATTATTTTACTTGAACCTGTCGTTGTTTCTGAACAAGATCAATATGCTTTAGAAATTATAAATAAAGTAAAGAACTATAAAAAAGAACTTAAAATGGCTATGCCTTCCTTTAAATATTTAGCTTATAATAAAACAATTGCATATATAAAAACAAAAAAGAAAAATATAATTGGAGGAATATTAGAAAATTTTTCAAATTGTTATTTTGAGTGGCCTGATAACTATAAGGAAATTATAATTGCTAAAAGGCAAACATCTAATTTTTCTGAGGCAAGCAATGTTCTAACATTAGGTGGCTATATTGATGTTTTTTCAGAATTAATCACTATAGATGAAATGAAAATTGTAAGCCCTTTAGCTGAAAATGCCCAAAATTATTATAACTATCAGTTAAACGATTCTATAAAACAAAATAATGAATATATATATATAATAACATTTGATCCTAAAAAAGATAATCTTTATCTTTTTACTGGTAAATTATATATTTCAAGTAAGGATTACAATTTGGTAAAAGCAGAACTTTATGGAAATAAAAGCCTAAAAACTTCTATAAAAGATGATATACAAATAATAGAAACTTATAGAAAAATAGATAATAAAATTTTTATGCCATTTTCAATAATTATATCCTATGATATTAAAATTCCATTAGTAAAAAAAATATCAAATGGCAGATTGGTTATGGTTCAAATATGTCTTATAAATAATATTAAAAAATTAGAGGATAAAAAAATTTTTGATAATTTTTCTTTAACGGAAAACCTTTTATCCAAAAAAAAGCAAAAAGCTTTATGGGATAATTCACAATTTGTTCTTTTAACAAAAGAAGAAAAAAATGCATATATAAAAATAGATACTGAAATAAAAAAGGCACCTTTTGTTGATAAAACTATAATATATCTAAATAAAATATTACCATATACATCAAAAATCCCTGTAAGTTCGTTTGCTGATTTTTATCATTATAGCAAAGTAGAAGGTCATTATGTAGGAATAGGATTAGATACAAAAAAACTTTTTGATAAATTTACTATTTATTACAAAATAGGAAAGGCTCGTCTTCAAACAAAACCAAGTTATAAGTTTTCATTCGCTTTTAAAACTCCAATTCCAAAAATATCTTTAGGTTTTAGTAAATTTAATGATCTATATTTTAGAGAACAAAATATAAATTATTCACAAAACTCTATAACTTATAAATGTCTTTTAAATAAAAATGATTATGCAAATTATTATAAATCAAAAGGTAATAGCTATTTTATGCGATTTAAAAATAATTTTATAAATATAAAATTGTCATACTATAAAAAAAATGATTATAATATAACAAGAATAATAAAAGGATTTAAAGAAAATGCCCTTATCTCTTCAGGAACAAATAATTTTATTAATATATCTTTTAAATATGATTCAAGAAAATATATAACTATATGGTTTATGGAAGTTGAAGATATTACAAGAGATTATACAATTTTAGATGCTCAGTTATATATAAGCAATAAAAAGTACCTTAAATCTACATGGAATTATAAAAAATATTATTTTGAATTTGCAAAATTTAATAAATTCCCTTCATTTGGCTCAATTTATTTTGATTTTGTTATTGGAAATAACTATAATGATATCATTGAGCAAAATAAATTTTATTTACCACCTACTTATTCTTTAAGGGATCAGAATACTTTTTATGGAATAAATGATAACACGTATTCAGGAGATAATATAATTATGTTTTCTTTCGAGTATGATTTTAAAAACCTTTTATTTAATATGTTAAAAATACCATTTTTTAAATATAATAAATATGGGCTGTCAGTTTTTTATAAGCAAGGGTATCTTAATAAATTATCAGATAAGATAAGATATACAAAAGCATCAGAAATTGGTTTTTCAATTAATAATATTTTATTATTTTTTAGACTTAATTTTTCCTGGACAAAAATTAATAATTTAAAAAGTAAATTCAAAGTAAACTTAATTTTAAATAGAAATTTCTAAAATATTTTTTTAAAATATATTTTTTTGATAATTTTGCTTGACTTTTTAAAAATTTAATATTATTATAATAAATTTTTCATTGATATGAGAAGTTTTATTAAAGATAATGTTAGAAAAATCGTTCTTAAATTTGGTACAAAAATAATATTAAAAAATATTTTAAATTTCAATAAAGAAAACAATTTTTTCTCAGACTTTGCTTCTCTTATAGATAGAGGTTATCAGTTTTCAATTGTATCTTCTGGAGCTGTGGGGCTCGGAATGGAATCCTTAGGTATAAAAACAAAACCTCAATCATTACAAAAAAAACAAGCACTTGCTGCGGTGGGGCAATCCATACTTATTCAGAGGTGGAATCATTTTTTGCATTCTTATGGTATTAAAAGTGCGCAAGTCCTTCTAACTAATGATATATTTGAGGATAGAAAAAGATTTCTTCATACAAGAGACTGCCTATCAACACTTTTTAATCTTAATATTATACCTATAATTAATGAAAATGATACTGTTGCTATTGATGAATTAAAATTTGGTGACAATGATATTCTCTCAGTTTTAACGGCTATAATCACAGAAGCAGATTTATTAATTATCTTTTCAGATATTGACGGACTATATAAAGATATTAATGACAAATCATCTCTTATTACAACAGTACAAAATTTTAAAGATATAGAACAATATATTTCTGACAAAAATGATAATCTTTCAACAGGAGGGATGACTTCTAAAATTAATGCAGCTAAACTTGCCGTACAAAATGGAATTGGAGTTATTATAACAAATGGTAATAAAATTGAACTTAATAATATCCTCTCTGGTAAAGAGATTGGTACATTGTTTGTTCCTCAAAAAAATACTAAAAATTTCAGGAAAAAATGGATTTTCTTTAAGAGAGAAATAAAAGGTAAACTATTTATTGATGAAGGTGCAAAAATAGCCCTTTTAAAAAATAAAAAAAGTTTACTTCCTCGAGGGGTATATAAAATTGAAGGTATATTTAACGAAGGGGATATTGTTTCTATATATGACAATGGTAATTATTTAATAGGTAAGGGTATTGTTTATTATTCAAGTGATGAAATACAAAAAATTATGGGCAAAAATAGTAGGCAAATTCAAAATATATTAGGATATAAAGTTTCAGATGAGATTATTAATAGGGATAACTTAATTTTGCTTACAGAGGAGGGAAGTGATGAATAATTACATTGAAGCATTAGCAAAAGATACATACAATGCATATAAAAAATTTTTATCCGTACTCACAAAAGAAAAAAATCAATTCCTTCAAATATTAGCTGAAAATCTTACCAAAAACTATGATTATATTTTAACAGAGAATTCAAAAGACATTCGAAATGCACAGAAAAAAGGTTTGTCAAATGCATTTATTGATAGATTAAAACTATCCGCAGAAAGGATAGAGAATATTGCAAAAGGTGTTTTAAAAATTATAGAATTAGATGACCCGGTTGGTAAATTCGAAGATTTTAAAACACATCCAGAAGGTTTTAAGCTTGGAAAAATGAGAGTGCCTATTGGTGTTATCGCAATGATTTATGAAGCACGTCCCAATGTAACTATAGATGCTACTGCTCTATCCATAAAATCCGGTAATGCTATAATATTACGTGGAGGCTCAAATTCTTATTTCTCCAATATGGCACTTGTTAAAATTATAAAAAATTCATTAAAAGAAGCGAAACTTGAACCAAATCTTGTCAATTATATTGATAAAATAGATAGAGAATATATATACCAACTTCTCAAAATGGATAAATATGTGCATCTTGCTATTCCACGAGGTGGGGAAGAACTAATAAAAAGTGTTGTCAATGAATCCAGAATTCCAGTATTAAAGCATTATAAAGGTATTTGCCACATTTATGTTAATGAATATGCAAAAATAGATGAAGCAATAAAAATATGTGTAAATGGTAAAATTAGTAGACCTGCTGTATGTAATGCAACAGAAACAATATTAGTGGATCAAAATATTGCAGATAAAATAATGCCTGATTTAATCGATACTCTATTAAAAAATAATGTAGAAGTAAGAGGTTGTTCAAGAACTCAAAAATATAATAACAATATCAAAAAGGCAACAGATATTGATTGGGCGACAGAGTACCTTGATTTAATAGTTTCAATAAAAATTGTTGATAATATCGATGATGCTATTTCTCATATAAATGAATACAGTTCAGGTCATACTGATTCTATAATAACTGAAAACCTTTCAATAGCTAATAAATTTATCGAGCAAGTAGATAGTGCTACTGTAATGGTTAATTCTTCAACACGACTTTCTGATGGAGGAGTATTCGGATTAGGTGCAGAAATTGGAATCTCAACAGATAGATTTCATGCAAGAGGTCCTATGGGTTTAGAAGAACTAACAACTTACAAATGGGTATTAATAGGAGATTATAACACACGATAGAAAGGATATTTTATGAGGGGGAAAATTTTTGCAAAAGCGGGGCTGGAGGGAGTTTATATTGTTGAATCTGAAATTTCTGACATTGATGGGATTAATGGAAAACTCCATTATAGAGGAATTCCTGTTGAAATACTTGCAGAAAAATCTAACTTTGAAGAAACTGCATTCTTAATTCTGAATGGGCATCTTCCTACAAAACAAGAATTAATAGAATTTAAAAACCAAATTTTCAAAGCTAAAAAAATCAATTCCAAAATAATATCATTCCTCAAAAATTTTAACAAAAATGACGAGATGATGGATATTTTACGTACAACAATTTCATAT
Organism: uncultured bacterium; assembly: GCA_964384205.1. Classification (GTDB taxonomy): domain Bacteria; phylum JAGOEH01; class JAGOEH01; order JAGOEH01; family CAYLKS01; genus CAYLKS01. Next base: position 11,139 of record CAYLKS010000044.1, read on the forward strand.
ATGGGATGTTGCGATAATGATGATAATGTTAGTATTAAAAAATCTATTGAGCTTGCAGGTGCTTTTGCCACAATTATTGCCTCAGGATATAGAATAAAAAATAATCTTGAACCTATAGAACCTCTTTCATCTCTATCTCATGCACAAAATTTTTATTACATGTTAAAAGGAGAAAAACCCGATGATATTACCTCCAAAATAATAGATACTGCTTTAATTCTTCATGCAGAGCAGGGGCTTAATGCATCTACTTTTACCGCAATGGTAATATCATCATCTTTATCTGATTTATATTCTGCCATAACAGGAGCTATAGGCACTCTAAAAGGACCTTTGCACGGAGGTGCAAATATTAAAGTAATAAAAATGTTTGAAGAAATAAAACATCCTGATAATGTAGAAGAATATCTATCCAATCTTATTAAAAATAAGCAAAAGATTATGGGTTTTGGTCATAGGGTATATAAAACATGGGATCCAAGAGCAAAATTTTTCAAAAAACTAATTAAGGAAAATTTAAAAGACCATGATAATATTTATATTAAAATTGCTGAACGAATTGAAAAATTTATGCTTGAACACTTCTCACATAAAAAGATATATCCTAATATAGATTTTTACTCTGGTATCCTATATTCTCTCATTGGTATTCCAGAGGAATTATTTACACCAATATTTGCAATGGCACGTGTAATAGGATGGGCTGCACATGTTTTAGAATATAGAAAAAATAACAGAATATTTAGGCCACTTAGCCTTTATAAAGGAAATTTTGATGTTGTATATAAAAACATAGAAGAGAGGTAAAATATGGGAAAAACAATATCTGAGAAAATACTATCATTACATTCTGGTAAAGATGTAAAAGCTGATGATTTTATAATCACAAATGTTGATATTGCATTAGTACAAGATGGCACAGGCCCTCTTACAATAAAAGAATTTCATAATCTAAAATTTAATACTCTAATACCGCATCATTCCCTTCTTTTTATAGACCATGCATCTCCAAGCCCAAGAAAAGAATTATCTAATGCACATAATATTTTACGAAGCTTTGCTAATGGGGGAAATGCGAAGTTATTCGATGTTGGTGAAGGTGTCTCTCATCAAATTGTTGCTGAAAAATTTGTAAAACCTGGAAATCTTGTTGTAGGCGCTGATTCTCATACTTGCACAGCAGGTGCAATGGGTGCTTTTGCTACAGGCATGGGCTCTACAGATATAGCTATTGCTTTTGGAACAGGTAAAGTATGGCTAAAGGTGCCACAGACTATAAAAATCAAACTTACTGGACAAATTCAAAAAGGTGTATATTCAAAGGATGTTATGCTACATATTATTGGTGATATAAAAGCAGATGGTGCTACATACAAAGCTTTAGAATTTGATGGAGATTATATACATAATCTTTCTTTTGAACAAAGACTAACACTTACAAATATGGCAGTTGAAGCAGGTGCTAAAACTGGCATCATACCAACTGATGATATTACCAAAGAATACCTTAAAAAACATAATAGAGAAAAAGATTATATAGAAATTTATGCTGATAATGATGCAATATATGAACAAATATTAGAATATGATGTGTCTAAAATAGAACCCCAGATATCCTTTCCCCATACTGTAGATAATGTAAAAAACATTAGTGAAATCAATGAAGATATAAAAATTGACCAGGTAGTAATTGGTACATGCACAAATGGACGATTAGAAGATTTAAAAATTGCAGCAGATATAATGAAAGGCCATAAAAAACATAAAAATATAAGATGTTTAATTGTTCCAGCTTCAAAAGAAGTCTATAAAGAAGCAGTAAAAGAAGGGTTTATAGATATATTTATAGATTTTGGAGCAACCATTATAAATCCAGGATGCGGCCCATGTGTTGGTGTACATGCTGGAATTTTAGCAGATGGCGAAAAAGTTCTTTCTACTCAAAATAGAAATTTCAAAGGCAGAATGGGAAATCCATTAGCAGAAATATATTTATCGTCACCAGCTACTGCTGCTGCAACTGCAATAACAGGAAAAATTACAGACCCGCGAAATTTTATTTAAATTAGGAGTATAATTATGATTATAAAAGGTAAAGTATGGAAATTTGAAGATAATATTTCAACTGACCTTATTGCACCTGGAAGGTATTTTCATCTTAGAACTAATCTTCCAGAACTTGCAAAACATGTATTAGAAGATGCAAGAGAAGATTTCTCCCAGAATGTACAAAAAGGTGATATAATTGTTGCAGGCATTAACTTCGGACTTGGTTCATCAAGAGAACATGCACCGCGTATCATTAAATTGGCCGGAGTATCTTGCATTATAGCAAAGTCTTTTGCCCGTATATTCTATAGAAATGCTATAAACATAGGACTTCCTGTTATAACATTAAAAGAAGCAGATAAAATTAATGAAAATGATGTATTGTCTATAGATTTATCTAACGGCATAATAAACAATATAACAAAAAATGAAGAATATAAATTTAAAGAAATTCCAGAATTTATTCTAAATATATTAAATTCGGGAGGAATCGAAAATATTATAAAAGAGAGAGAAAAAAATTTCTTTCTGGAGGTATAATGAAAAAAGAGATAATTATACCATTCATAGAAGGAGATGGCATTGGGCCAGAAATAACTAAATCAATGATACAGATTTTAGATAAAGCATTTGAAAATACTGATGTTAGTATAAAATGGATAGAAATTTATGCAGGCCAAAAAGCTATAGAAGTAATGGGTAACATTTTGCCTGATGAAACATTAGATATTATTAGAAAATATAAGATAGCTATAAAAGGACCTATTGCAACTCCTGTGGCTGGCGGTTATAGAAGTATAAATGTAGCATTAAGGCAGTTGCTGGATCTATATGCTTGTATCAGGCCTGTAAAATGGATTGAGGGTACTCCCGCACCTGTAAAATATCCAGAAAAGCTTGATATTGTAATTTTTAGGGAAAATACAGAAGATTTATATGCAGGCATTGAATGGGAAAATAATTCAGATGAAGTAAAGAAAATTATGGAATTTTTGAATAGAAATTTTGGTATAAAAATAAGGCAGGATTCTGGAATTGGAATAAAACCTATTTCTTATTATTCAACATCAAGAGTTGTCAGGAAAGCTATAAAATATGCTATTGAAAATGACAGAAAACGAGTTACTATTGTTCATAAAGGAAACATTATGAAATATACTGAAGGGGCTTTCAGGAATTGGGCTTATGATATAGCAAAAAATGAATTTTTCGATTTTATAACCTTTGATAATCCTCGAAGTGATAAAATTTTTATTAATGATATTATTGCTGACAATATGTTTCAGCAACTTTTAATAAACCCTGATAAATTTGATATTATTGTTACAACAAATCTTAATGGAGATTATTTATCAGATGCAGCAGCGGCACAAATAGGGGGGCTTGGCATAGCACCTGGTGCAAATATGTCTGATGATATTGCATTATTTGAAGCCACACACGGTATAGCTCCTGATATTGCAGGTAAAAATTTAGCAAATCCTACATCATTGCTATTGTCTGCATGTTTGATGTTAGAGCATATTGGATTGCAAAAATATGCAGAAAAGGTCAAAAAAGCTATTTTCAGAGTATATAAAAATGGTCTTTTTACAAAAGATATTTCTCAAGATAATTCTTATTTGACAACCGATGTGTTTACAGAAAAAATTATTGAATATTTAAGTATATATACTGAGGAGTAAATAAGTTCTCCTCAGTATATATAAAAATTATAAATTAGTGGCAATTTCCTTTGCCATGATCACAATCGTTATCACTATCTTTTAATTTACCATCGATATATAATCTAATAATAGATTCAGGATCATCCTCAGAAACACCTTTTAGAACATCAACTCCATTCTGTTCTAATATTTCAATTGCTTTAGGACCAATCCCTCCAACTATCAACAAATTAACATTATTTTGTTTAACAAAATTAGGAAAAGAGCCTTCTTCATGAGGAGGCATTTTTACTATATCTTTATTAACAATAGATTTTTCAGGTAATTTGAGGTCATATATTGTAAGCTCATCGGATCTTCCAAAATGTGCATTTAATTTACCCCCAGATGTAGGCATACCAATTCTTAATACTCTTACATCTTTTGCTTCTTTGGTATTCTGTTTATCATCTTTTTTTAGTGCATCTTGTTTAGGTTTTGCATTTGAATTTTTTTCTATGAAGTCTTCAATCTTTTTAATTACTTCAAGAAAAGATTTTGCAGTTTCTGTCTTTGAATAATAATAAATAAAAGATTTTCCTTCATCCGTAGCTTCTACTATATTAGGATCAATAGGAATCCTGCCAAGAAAGTTTACATTCATTTCTGATGCCATTTTTTCGCCGCCGCCAACTTTAAAAATATCAACACGTTCACCACAATGAGGACATACAAAACCGCTCATATTTTCAATAACGCCAATAACCGGTAAGTTTAATTTATGGCAAAAGGTAATACTTTTTCTAACATCAGCTAAAGCAACATTTTGCGGGGTTGTTACTACAATTGCACCATCGGCATCTTTTATTAATTGAGCTATTGACAATGGTTCATCACCTGTTCCAGGAGGTGAATCCACAATTAAATAATCCAGAGCTCCCCATTTTACATCTTTGATAAATTGCTTAATTACAGAATATTTTAAAGGTCCTCTCCAAATTACTGCATCATCTTGATGTTGTAACATAAAACCTACGGATACAATTTTAAGGTTTCCTACTTCAAGTGGTAAAATTTTCCCATCCTCTTGCTGTAGATATTTCCCGTCTAAACCAAAAATTTTTGGTATAGATGGGCCATGTAAGTCAATATCAAGTAGACCAACTTTTTTGCCATCTAATGCCAGAGACATAGCTAAATTAGATGCTACAGTACTTTTCCCAACTCCACCTTTGCCTGATAATACAAGTATTTTATGTTCTATTTGTGCCAGGCTTTCCTGTAGTTCCATTTCCTCCATCATCTGATCTTGAGGGTTGATGTTCATTTTATTTCCTCCTTGTTAATCTTTTTTCACTGTTTAAACATTTATTTTGAACATTTGTTCCTAATAAAAAAATATTTAACCAAAAAATCAATATTTTTTTCTTGAATTTCATAATATTTTTAATATATATAAAATATGCAAATTTTTGAAAAAAATAGAGTTTTTTTTATTTTATTGTTTTTTTCTTGTGCTTATATTTTTTTAAGGGCATTTAATATAGTTTTAATGAATAAAATTTTTATTTATATAGGGCATACGGCTATAGCAGTCACATTATTTTTTATTTTTTATAAAAAAAATATAAATTTTACAGTAAAAATTTTAATAGGATTATTTTTAGGTATATTTTTGAGTTTTATTTTAGGGAAAGAATTATCTTATTATTTAATTTTTGGAAAGATATTTATAAATTTATTGAGAATGGTTGTTATCCCAATTGTTTTTGCATCTTTATTTCTTGGAATATCCAGTATTCACGATCTTAAGAAGTTTGGTAAATTGGGGATTTCCACTTTTATATTTTATACTATAACTACAACTATAGCAATTACTTTAGGAATAACTCTGGCTAATATAATAAAGCCCGGGATTGGTATCTCAATACAAACAACAGGTGCAGTTGATTTAGCTGATATAACAAATAAGGTTCAGACTCTATCAGTTAAGGATACTTTTTTATCTATTTTTACTCCTAATATTTTCAAAGCTTTTTATAGTGGAAATATGCTTGCTATTATTTTTATTGCAATATTTTTTGGTACCGCTAATTTAAAATTGAAAGGAGAAGAGAGAAATTTTTTAAATAATTTTTTTACAGCTATAAATAATCTTATTGTAAAGGCTATAGAGTATATAATTTATCATGCTCCTTTTGCAGTTTTTGCATTATCTATTAATATTGGACTAAATTCGGGCTTAAATACTTTTATTTCTTTAAGTAAGTATGTATTAACATTAATATTAGGGTTTTCTTTACAGATTTTATTGACATATAGTTTATTTTTATATTTTATGGCGCGTAAGAATATTTTTAAAATTTTAAAGGAAGTTTTTCCTGTGCTATTAATGGCTTTTTCTACAAGCTCAAGCTCTGCAACTCTGCCGTATACTATAAAAACAGGAATAGAGAAATTAGGAATAAAAAAATATATTGCAAGTTTTACATTTCCTCTTGGAGCAACAATTAATATGGATGGCACTGCATTATATCAGGGAGTAGCAGCAATTTTTATTGCTCAGGCATATAATATAGAGCTTTCTTTAAGCAGCCAGATTACAATTGTTGTAATGGCGATATTGGCATCTATTGGTACACCAGGTATACCAGCAGTTGGAATTATTATGCTTACATTAATACTTCAAAGTGTAGGAATTCCTGTAGAAGGCATTGCTCTTATTATAGGTCTTGATAGGATATTAGATATGATTAGAACTTCTTTGAATGTAACAGGTGATATAGTTTGTAGTCTTGTTATAGATAATAAATTCGATACTTAATTTTTAGGAAAAATTTTCTTACTTAACATGTGATCTATTGTTTTTTCTTCACTAAAATCATAAAATTTCATATAGAAAGTTTTTAATATTTCTTCTGTTATATCCTCGATATTTTTTTCAACTAAAAGATTTTGTTCATTAATATCTGCAAAATTATCGGGTTCATTTTTATCTATTGATAGAAAATATAGTCCTTTATTTATTGATGAGGATATATTCATTGTTTTTGTATAAAATATTTCTGCAAGTTCTGGTTTTACTATTAGTATTTGGAATTTTGTATTTAGAACAATTCCTTTATTGCCAATTAAATGCGGAATGCCTTTAATTGATTTGTATTCTATATTATCATCTATTATTTTTCCAATGATTATATAATCAGCATTGATATTTCTACCTATAATTGCAAGATTATTTTTATCATATAATGCATTTGTATCGATATGATTTACTTCTATTGCTTTTTGTATTAAATTATCATCAATGAGCTGAAAATCTTGAGTATAAAGTATGTTATTAATTAGATTTTCATATAATTTTGGAGCAATTCCCTTCTGAGGAATATCTACAAAATTTAAAATAGCAATTCTTTTTATATTTTCAGCTGTTATTGGGGATTCTTCAAAAATTATTGGTGTTGAAAATAAATCTTTGCGGAAATTAATTCCTACTATATATGTTGTTTTGGGTATTGTGTGAAATAAATCAAAATCTACCCCTAAATTTAATATTAAATTTTTGCTTATTTTTACAGAAAAGCCGGGAGTTAAAGCCACAGGATCATTAATATCAGCATATGTTGTTCTCATCATAGCACCAGAATATTCGACAAATGTTCTGATTTTTGAACCAATTCGGTAGCTTAATGATACTACAAATGGTAATTGCGGAGCTGATGTACCTTCTGTGCCATCACGGCTTACTCCAAGAAAATAATCTCCCATTTTATAAATTAATTGCTCTGCATACATGCCTGTATCTGACTGTGGTAATGTACAATAGCCTAAATTAAATACGAAGTCAAAATTTCCATAGGAAAATTGTGTTTGGTATGATAAATTAAATGATAATTTTTTTGCACTAAAGGACCTGATATAAGGATATGATTCAATTTCTGGATTTTCTTTAAAACCAGTAGGCAAAATTATCATAAACTGGAAAGAATTAGCCCAAAATGATGTTTTAAAAAAATTAGGAACAAACTTTGCTCCAATAGATAAATCTCCTGCTCCGTATCTAAAATTTTCAAGAACATCTGTGTAATATGGTAAGTTAAGTTTCAAATCTATAGAATTTGTCAAACCATAGCATAATGATAATTTTGAAGTTATTATATACTCTCCAGTATAGCTATCAAGCATATTGGATTTTGAGTATTCATTAAAGAGGCTTAATCCTAATTTCCCATGTCCCATAGCACGGGGGGTTATTCCACGAAATATAGATATTCCACCATCAATGCCTTGACCATATATTATTTGAATCAATAATAGGTATATAGATAATATTTTTAGTTTCATGCACTATTTCCCTTTTTTAAATTGTAAACAAAAGCTAAAACTTTAGCAACTGCTTCATAAAGCTCTTCTGGAATATACGATTCTAATTCAAGTTTATATAAAGATTCAACTAACAACTTATCTTCATAAATTGGTATATTATGTTCTCGTGCAATTTTAATAATTTTGTCTGCAATACACCCTTTCCCTTTTGCAACAACTTTGGGAGCAATATCTTCTTCCTTTTTATATTTTAATGCTATTACTTTTTGCTGCATTTTTTGTTCCTAATCATGCAATTTATCATATATTTTTTCGAAATTTTTATTATATTTCTCAAATATTTTCAAAATTTCAGGGTCGAAATGAGAGGGGTTAACTCTATTATCTCCTTCTAAAATTATTTTTAATGCCTTTTTGTGAGAGAAGCCTTCTTTATATGGTCGTGGGCTCCTTAAAGAATCATATACATCTGCGAGTTTAACAATTCTTGCTTCTAACGAAATTTCCTTTTCTTTTAATCCGTAGGGATATCCTGTTCCATCAAAATTTTCATGGTGTTGTAAAGCCACAATCTTACCTGTTTTTAAAAAATCAGCCTCCCCAATAATATAAGCTCCAAAAATAGTATGCTGTTTCATAATTTCCCATTCATTTTCAGTTAAAGGTCCATTTTTTCTCAATATGGACTGAGGAATATGAATTTTGCCAATATCATGGAGTTTTGCTCCGTTATATAAGTTTTCAGAAAAATCTCTTGAAAGTCCCATCTTGTTTGCCATAAAAATGGAATAATAAGCTACTCTCATTATATGATCGCCTGTTAATTCATCACTTGCTTCTGCTGCTCGTGCAAGCGTTTCTGTTGTATATGAATAAGAATTTCTTAAACTTCTCAAATTAATTTCTGCCAAATTTAATAAATTTGCTTGAATTGCAAAGGTATGAAATGTAAATTTTACAAAATTATCTATAGGCATTCTATTATTAAAAGTAGCGAATATAATATCATCATTTATAAAATATATTGCATCTTTGAAATCATCAAAATCACTATTTAGATGTCTTAAAATTTTAGAATTTTTTTTTATCTTTTTCGTTTTATTGATATATACTACTTCTGATTTTTTAATATAAGAAAAATCAAGTTTCAAATCATTATATTTTTCAAAAAAAATCTTTTTAAGGTGGGGAAAACCATCTTCTGTAATTCGATAAAAAGAAAAAATATACCCTTCTTCTTTTAATTTAAATCTCCTACCTAATAAAAGATACTCGGGCATAAGATTATAAGATTCTTTAAAGGTAGATATAAAGCCAAATACAAGTATATTAATGATACTCTCCATTAAAGAAAAATTTGCATCTATTGTATTTATTACTGTTTCTAAAGTTGTATTAACAACATCTATTTGAGAAATTAACTCATTATATTGGAAAATTTTTTCTAATTTTTCAAGATATATTGGTAATTTAATTTTAAATGAAGAGAGCTCATTAGGTATGATAAAGCAATCTTCTATATTGCCAAAGGATAATAAATTCAATTTTTTCTTTCGATTATTGTGATATAATAAAATGATAAATTTTGTTTCTAATGTCTTTATTGATTTAAAATATTTTACTATACCTTGATATAATTTTATTCTTGAGTCTAATAATATAAGATTAAATTTAAACTTATTTTTTAATTTAAAAAGTTTATTTATATTTCTTATGATGATAATATCATGTTTACTGGAATAAAGTTTTAGTAGCTTTTTTATTTTTTCATCCGAGCCGATATAGAGTATTTTAATTTTATTATTTATTCTATTATTCATAAGCCTACTTGCATAATTTAAATTCTTTTATATCTATTCTGTTTGCAAGGATATCAAGATAATAATCGCCACCATCAGGTGCAATTATAACTCCTGTTTTATTGTTAATTTTTGTCATATAGTCTAAAGCTTTTTTCATTACAGCACCTGATGATAGACCAACAAAATATCCTTCTTCCAGGAATAATTCCACACCTTTTATTGCATCATCATAAGTAACGTCAATAATTTCGTCAATTAAATAATTATAGTCATTATAAAAAGGTATAGATATTTTTTTAGTTTTAAAGTTCCTCAAACCTTCAATTTTCTCAATAGGGTTAATAGCAATAACTTTTGTATTGGGATTTTTTTCTTTTAAAAATTTAGCAGTCCCTAAAAGAGTTCCAGAAGTACCCAATCCTGCAAAAAAATAATCTACATTACCGATTTTAGAATAAATAAACTTCCCTGTAAGATGATAATGAGCTTCTAAATTATTATAATCTTCAAATTGATTTAGTTTAAAGTATTTATCAGGATTATTATTTACTAATTTATCTCTATAAATAATACAATCGTCAGTGGTGCCATCTATTTCTATTATTTTTGCGCCATAGGCAGCAATTAATCTTTTTTTACATTGGGATGTACTTGTAGGCAATACTATTTCAACATTAACATTGAAAATTTTAGAAAGGTATGAAAGTGCAATAGCAGTATTTCCTGAAGATGCTTCAATAACTGTATGTTTCTCCCTAAGCTTCCCAGATTTAAAAGCATTTTTTAAAATCCAATATACTGTTTTTACTTTAATAGAACCGCATATATTGTATTTTTCCATAAGACTATATACATCGTTATTTTTAAAATATTTTAATTTAACTAATGGTACATTTGCCAATAAATTATCTATTTTTAATCTCATTTTGGTTACTCACCTTCTTTTTATACTAATTATAATTAAAAAAATAAAAAAATCAATAAATTTTAGAAGAGCTAAATTAAGATAGTGGGAAAATTGATTTTTAAATTTGTATATTACTTAATTAAGAATAAAAAATGCTTGACTTTATAAGAGATTTTGTATATAATAGCACAAACGGAGGACTAGTCCTAATTGGTAAGGCAGCGGATTTGAAATCCGCCGGGCGCAAGCCCTTGGGGGTTCGAGTCCCTCGTCCTCCGTATTTTTATTTACGGGGAAGAAATTAATTTTCCATGAGAGTTTGGAGAGGTGGCCGAGAGGCTGAAGGCAGCCGCCTGCTAAGCGGTTAAAGGGCCACAAACCCTTTCGGGGGTTCGAATCCCCCCCTCTCCGTCAATATGGGAAAAAATAGTCAAAGCAATAAATTAGGGAAAAATCGAAAAATTAAGAGGTGGTCTTGGCTTGTCTCAATACGAATTTGCCAACAAAACAGATGTGCCTTATACAACTTTAACCAAGATTGAAACGGGCGTTATTAAAAAACTTTCTTCGGTATAGGTAGTGGCAAAAATTGCGAAGGCGTTGAATATCTCAATAGAAGATTTAATATAAATAAGATTTAGATATGAATAACACGACTTTAAAAAAAGAATATATTGAAGAATTAAAATCTGACACGAAAAAGTTATATTCATTCGTGAAAACAGAAAATAATGGCAGATTGCTTTTTGTATTAAATAAATTAGGTAAATTACCAAATGATTTCGACGATGCTCCACTTTTATACTTGATAGATCATAAAGATGCAAAGATTAGATATTTGGCTATTAAAAATTTGGCTAAAGTGGGAAAATTTTCGTTATTCCCCGTTTTTAAAAAAGTTATTGCTAATGATCCAAGTACGGATGTAAGAAGAGAAGCGACGTCTGCTATAGGTCGATTACGTAACTCAAAAGCTATTCCTTTTCTTATTGGATTATTAAAAGACCATGATCCCGAAGTAGTTATGCAAGCTATTAGGGGCTTCTTGTTTTTAAGAACAATCAGTTAGTTGCAAAAGAATTAAAGAAACTAAAAGATCATCCCAACGAAATAATTAAAGATGTTATTAAAAAGGAATTTTTCCCCAAAGTTTCCAAAAATAATTCCTTTAAACATACGGAGTTTCCTGACTTTCTTAGAAACAAGGTAGTTCTTGGAGATGTGCAAGAAATAATTAAGTACATCCCAGATGAGTCAGTTCATCTTACTTTTACAGGTATTGTCAAGAAAATAGTGTCTACAGATTGTTTAATTTTTCATTTAATTCCTG
>CAYLKS010000045.1:0-22766 GCA_964384205.1 uncultured bacterium
TTTGATATTATATATACAGAGGGGATACCATGTCTATTACAATCCCAAATTATATTAAAAAAGATATTGACTTTAGTAAAAAAAATTTATATATATAAAAAACAATGCGCCCATAGCTCAATTGGTAGAGCAACTGACTCTTAATCAGTAGGTTTGGGGTTCGATTCCCTATGGGCGCATTTTTTACATCTAATGATAGAAAATAGGGTTTTACCCAAGGGAAAACGGTGAAAATCCGTTGCGAGCCCGTCGCTGTGAGCGGGGATGAAACCTGCATGATGCCATTGCCAGTATGGTGAGAAGGCGCAGGGAGTAAGGTGATCCGCAAGCCAGAAGACCTGAGTAAAACCTTATATGACAGAAGCTTCTTCGTGGATCAAGAAGTAAGTCAGTTATAAACTTTAAACCCACTTCTTCTTTCTACGAAGAAGTGGGTTTTTTAATTATGGAGAAATTCTATTGAAAAAAATAACATTAATTTGTTTATTTCTAATCAACTTACTCACAGCCGATGAAATCAGATTTAAAATAGTCAATTTAAATAATGAACCTATCCCAAAATGTCAAATCAAAATATTTACAAAAGACTCAATATATACAATATTTTCAGATAATAACGGATATGCAAAATCATCTATTCCTCCAAAAATCAAATACATAATTATTGAAAAAGAATTATACAAAAAAAAATTTATAAAAAATATTATCAATGATACAATCGTTAAATTAGAACCTATTGTATTCATATTACCAGAATATTCAGTATTTGGAAAAAACTTTCAAAACATATATGCATCTTCAATAGAATCAATAGAAAAAAACAGGTCCACGGAAAATACCAATTTTAATAATCTAATGGTAAATTACGGTTTTTTAATAACCGATTACGGCGGAGAGGGCGGCTTAAAATTACTCAAAATTAGAGGACATCGAAATAATGATATAAAATTTATTCTCGATGATATAATATTAAATAATCCTCAAAATGGAAGCTTTGATCTTGGGCTTTTAGGAAATCTTAATATCAAAAATATCAATATATTAAAAGAAGGATCTGGAATTTTTAATGGCTCTGGTGCAATGGGAGGTGCTGTTTATTTAAATACTGGTATGGAAAATAAAATAACCTTAGGTTATGGAAGTTTTGATTTTTTTAATATATCTTTTGAAAATAATTTTCGACCTCTAAATAAATTATCCATATCCTATAAAATGAATTATCAAAAAAGTGATGGAGACTATAAATTTAGATATAATTCAAAAAAAACAAAAAAAAGAAAAAATAATGAACACGAATTAGGCCAATTATATTTTAAATTTCAATATAACAATTCCAACAAATTATATTCACATTTAACTTTGTTTTTTGATTATTTTTATAGAGGAGTTGCAGGGCCAATGCGGGGACCAACTCCAAATTCCAATTTGTTAGATAAAAATTTGTACCTCGCATATTCATTAAAAAAAATCTTTACAAACGACTTGATATTTAAAAATGTTATAAATTATAATATTTTATATGAAAAATATGTCAATCCACCATATCCTGAAAGTATCCACAAGAATTATGTATTCCATTATAAAGCAACAGTTCAAAAAAATTGTGAATATATTAATTTTTGGTCAGAGATTACTTATAACAATGAAAGAATAAATAGCACAAATACTAAAACTGGCAATGCAAATTCTTTTGAATTTTCTTTTGTCCCTAATTTTGATTTTAGATATTTTAATTTTTTGCCTGGCATTAAATATATTAACTATAAAAATAAAAATTATATTGTATATTCTATTTCTTTAAATAAAAAAATGAAAAATATAAAATTATACTCAAATTTCTCTAAAAATTATAATTTTCCAACCTTTAACGATCTTTACTGGTCTCCAGGCGGAAATCCTGAGCTTAATCCGGAATTTTCTCAAAATATTTCAATTGGTGGTAAGTTAGAAACTAATAAAATAAAACTGGATTTATCATTTTATAACAAAAAGTATACTGACTTGATAATGTGGAAGCCTGTTTCAGCAATGGTATGGTCGCCATTTAATATTTCAAAAGCAGAAGGATATGGCATTGAAATATTAAGTACCATAACAATAAAAAAATATATCACTCTTAAAAGTAAATATAATTTTCAAAAAATGGAATTAGCAAATGGATTATCTCCTGTATATTATCCTAAACATACTTTTAATGAAGTAATAGGTTTTACTTCCAGATATTTTGATATTAATTTATTTATTAATTTTTATGACAAAGTTTTCTACAGCCATGATAATTTATTAAAATTACCATCTTATTGGTTATTCAATAGCATATTCAGCTTTAAATTAAATAACTATCTATTATCCATGGAATTAAATAATATTTTTAATAAAGAATATGTCGTTGTGAAAAATTATCCAATGCCCGGGCGCAATTTTAAATTCTTTATTTCCAAAAAATTTTAAAAAAGGAGATACTATTATGAAAAAACTATCCATTTTGTTTATTTTAAGTTTTACTATCCTCTTTTTGATGTGCTCAGACAAAGAAGATAAAAAAGAAGAAACTAATCTAAACCAAAGCGCATACATATTATGTCAGGGTAGCTGGATGAAAAGTAATGCTTCAATATTCTTATACGATCTTAAAAACAATGCTTTATCTGATAAAAAATACTTAGGAATTGGTGATGTTGTCGATGATGGTATTTTATATAATGACAAAATTTATATGGCAAGCTATGGTGATAATCAACTTCTTATATTAGATACAAAAAATGGTAAAATCGATTCTGTAGATTTAGCAGGAGCAGGACCTCAATCTGTTGCTATAGCAAATGATAAAATTTACATTACATGTGATAATATAGATTCCGTATATATTTTAAAATTATCTGATTACAGTAAAATTAAATCCATTTATACTGGATCAGACCCATGGGCAATTACTGCATACAAAGGAAAAGTATATGTAGCAAATACAGAATACGATGAATCAACATATAGTTATGGACAAGGTAAAGTCGCAGTTATAGAAAACGATAGCCTTATAAAAACAATTGAAGTTGGAACTAATCCTACGGATGTAACAATTATCAATGGAGCTCTTTATGTTTTATGTACAGGAGATTATTATAGCATTAATTCTACAGTTTACGAATATAATATTGATAATTACAGCTTAATAGATTCTCTTGATCTTGGATATATGGGAGTTACCAAATTAATTACTTATGAGAATGAAATCTATTCTACTATATTATATTCACAGGGTTTTATGGGAATTTTAAAATATAATATTAGCTTAAGCCCTGAAAGCATCGAAGAATTTTTAAATTACGGTACACATATTACTATAAATGATGATAATATTTTAGTTACAAAATCGACAACATATTCAGATCCTGGATTTTTATTTATTTTAAATAAAAATACAAAAGAAGTTATTGATAGTGTACAAGTAGGAATAGCACCTTCTTATATTATTGTAAAATAAAATCCCTTCCAGTTAAAATAAAAAAGGAAGCTCTCTTTATAGAGCTTCCTTTTTTATTTTATAATAATCTGCTTTCTTCCGGGGCCAATTGAAATATATTTAATTGGAATTTCTAAAAAATCCTCGATAAATTTTATATAATCTTTACTTGCTGAAGGTAGATCTTTAAAATTATTTATTTTTGATGTATCCTGATTCCATCCTTGCAGAGTTTCATAAATAGGTTCTATTTCATCTGTTATATGATCTGGCACATAATCTATTATTTTGCCTTTATATTTATAACCTGTACAAACTTTTATCTCATCAAATTTATCTAAAACATCCAGTTTAGTAATAGCGATATGACTTACACCATTTAAAAAAGTAGAATATTTAGCAACAACAAGATCAAGCCAGCCACATCTTCTGGGTCTTCCTGTGGTAGAACCAAATTCATTCCCAACACTCCGTAATGTTTCACCTGTTTCATCTAACAATTCTGAAGGAAATGGACCATTGCCTACACGTGTAGTATAAGATTTCAACACACCAATGATTTCATCAATTTTATTTGCAGGAATACCAGAACCAGCACTTGCACCACTTGTTCCACAATGGGATGATGTAACATAAGGATAAGTACCATAATCGATATCTAACATTATTCCTTGAGCACCTTCTAACAAAATGGATTTATTATTCATTACATAATCACGAACAACCGGCATAGCATCTATAATATACTCTTCAAAATAACCTCTTAGTTCCAAAAGCTGAGAATATATTTGTTCAAAAGGTAAAGGATCTATTTTAAATATTGTTTGAAAAATATTATTATAATAATTAACTATTGTCGATAATTTATCTTTAAATTCTATCGAATATAAATCTGAGACTCTAATCCCTATTCTTGAATATTTATCAGAATAAGCAGGACCAATTCCTCTTCCAGTAGTACCTATTTTCTTTTTCCCTTTTTTGAATAATTCCATCTGTACATCATATATTTTATGAAATGGTAGAATTATATGAGCTCTACTACTTATAAACAACTTTTCTTTTACATTTATCCCAGAATTTTCTAAATTAATAATTTCCTCTTTCAAAGTAAAAGGGTCTAATACTGTCCCATTACCAATAATACATATTTTACCATCATACAAAATACCTGAAGGAATATGATGGAAAATATATTTTTTATCGTCAACTATTATAGTATGTCCAGCATTAGGCCCACCTTGATATCTAAGAATAACATCACTATTTTTTGCCAAATAATCAACTATTTTTCCTTTACCTTCATCACCCCATTGTAAACCAATGACTAATGAAACTGGCATTTTAAATCCTTTCAATTTTTTAATTCTTTCTTTGCTGATTCTAAATCAGGAAAGAGCTTCAAAAAAGTATTAAGTCTGGTTACTTTTAACATTTTAGCAATTTGCTCAGAATTAGAAACAAGAATTATTTTTCCTCCTTTCTGATTAACTATATTATAGATATTTATCAAAATACCTAATCCAGAAGAATTTATCCACTTCACATCGGATAAGTCAATAATAAAATTTACAATATTCTTATCTAAATCTTCCTGTATGTTTTGATATAAAGTATTGGAATCAGGACCACCAAGAATTTTACCAGATAATTGATATATTTTTATATCATTATCTGTAAAAAATTGAATAAACATATCTACCTCCGGTAATTCATCCCTTCTTGAAAAGCCTTAATATTTAAATCAACAAATTTAGGTTTTACTCTTTCTTTAATAGTTTCTATCCAAATTTCTTCTTTAAATTTAAGATATTGATTCAATAGGCCCATCATTATAGTATTTACAGTTTTAATATTTCCTAATTTTGTTGCAATATCGACAACATTAACAAAAGAATATTTTATATTTTGTTTTTCAAGATATTCTTCGATATTATCAGGATAGGTTCCAAGCCCTGAGGATACAGTTGTAGGGATAATTTTCTGATCACTACTGATAAGCATGCCATCTTTTTTTAATAAGTTAAGAAATCTAACACTTTCCATATATTCAAATGATACTATAAAATCTGCTTCTGCTTCAGCAATTTTTGGAGAAAAAACAACATCTCCATACTTTATTTGACTTGTAACTGTTCCTCCTCTTTGAGCCATACCATGAATTTCATTTTTTTTAACATCAAAACCTTGTTTCAAAAGAACATCTGATAAAATTTCAGAAGCAAGAAGAATTCCCTGCCCACCAACACCTACTAAAAGAATACTATTTATCATTTGAATCCTCCTGTTTTATTGCATTAAAAGGACATACCTGAGCACATAATGAACATCCCGTGCATAAAAATCTGTCAATATAAACTTTTTCTCCATCATAGAAAATAGCCGGACAGCCAATTTTTAAACATGCTTTACATTTTGTACAAGCATCTTGATCAATATAATAAGGAGGATTCTTAACTCCTGTTGGCAATAAGGCACATGGAGCAGAACTTATAATTACAGAAGGTTCTTTTAAATTTAAATGTTTATTTAGAACTTCTTTTGTTTCTTTAAGGTCATACGGATTTATTCTATCTACTTCTTTTACTCCCACTGCTTTACAAACTTTTTCTAAATCTAATCTTGTAGTTTTTTCACCATTTATTTTAATGCCAGTTACAGGATTAGGCTGATGTCCTGTCATAGCTGTTATATCATTATCTAAAATAATCACAGTAGTATTTAACTTATTATAAACAGCATCAATCAGTCCTGTTATACCTGAATGAATGAATGTACTATCCCCAATAGTTGCTACGACTTTAGTATCATCATTTGCGCGCTGTTTAATCATTTCAAAACCATTAGCATTGGTAATACTAGCCCCCATACAAATACAAGTATGCATGGCATTTAATGGAGGCATAAAACCTAATGTATAACAACCGATATCGCCATTGACATAAGATTTACTTTTATTTAAAGAAAAATACACTCCTCTATGAGGACATCCAGGACATAATACAGGTGGTCTTGATGGAAGCTCAGGAACTTCATAAGTTTTCTGTTTTTTATTATGGAAAATTTCATTCAGTATATCCACTGATAACTCAAAATAAATCGGAACTTTATCTTTACCAGCATCTACTTTGATATTAAAAAATTTAATTTGTTCTTCAATAACTGGTTCTAATTCTTCAATGACATACATTTTTTCTACTTTACTTCTAAAATCTTCTATTAATTTAACAGGTATTGGAAAAACCATACCCAATTTTAAAATACTTGCTTCTGGGAAAGCTTCTTTTACATAATTATATGTCAAAGCACTGGTTACAATACCTAATCTGGTATCTTTCATTTCGAGTTTATTTAATTCTGAAGTATTATTATATTCTCTTATTTTCTTTATTTTTTCTTCTAATTGTTTATGATGAATTCGTGCAAGATAAGGAAGGCTCATAAATTTACCATCAGCAAAATCAAATTCGAATTTTGTTTCTTCTCTTATCGGATCATTAATTTCAACAACTGTTTTTGTATGTGATATTAAAGTTGTAAGCCGGATGATAACAGGAATATCAAATGCTTCAGAAATTTGAAATGCTAATTTTGTAAAATCTTTAGCCTCCTGACTATTTGCAGGTTCTAATACCGGAATTTTTGCAAAAACACCATAGCGCCTATTATCCTGCTCATTTTGAGAAGAATGCATTGAAGGATCATCTGCTGTAACAATAACAAATCCTTTTTTTACACCATTATATGCTGCTGTAAAAAGTGGATCAGCTGCTACATTAAGTCCCACATGTTTCATACATGCTAAAGCTCTGCCGCCAGCCATAGCAGCACCATATGCAGTTTCTAAAGCTGTCTTTTCATTTGCAGTCCATGCAGAAGAAATCTCCGGATAGCTTTTCCCTATTGTTTCTAATATTTCAGTACTGGGTGTGCCAGGATAAGCACAAGCAACAGCACAATTTGCTTCAAAAGCACCTCTTGCAATTGCTTCATTTCCTGATAACAATACTTTCATATTTTCTCCTTATTTGATAAATAACTATCTCTTATATTATAGTCAAGTCTTTTTTTTACTACTGTTATTTTTATTTTTTTAAACAAAGAGAGAGAAAGAAGCTCTTTCTCTCTCTTTTAATAATCTCTTTTATTTGATAAAAGGTTTTACAGCGTCAACACCTGCAAGAATTGCTTTTTTATTTAATTCAATTAATTTTTCTTTTTTAATTATAGAAGGTAATAATTCTATAATAAGATTATAATCAATTAATCCTGTATAATAAACATAAGCTCCAACTGCTACCATATTAGCAGCTTTTAAATTTCCAACTTTATCTGCAATTTCTGTAAAAGCAATAGGAATAACTTCACAATCAGGATTACTATATTCAATATCTATCATTGAAGTATTATAAAAAATAATACCACCTTTTCTCACCTTTGGACCAAATTTTTCAAGAGATGGTTTATTCATTGCAATTAATACATCTGGTATATTTGTTAAAGGAGAACCTATTCTTTTATCAAAAATATTTACTTGGCAATTAGCAGTACCTCCTCTCATTTCAGGACCATAAGAAGGTATCCAGCTAACATTAAATCCCTGATACATTCCAGCTTCTGCTAAAGCCTTACCTAAAAGAAGAACTCCCTGGCCACCAAATCCAGCAATTTTAATTTGAGGATTCTTATAATCATCTTTTCTTGGCTTCGATTCATATTGATTCTTAATTTCAGCAGATTCTAAATCCAAAGACTTATGCAAAGTTCCAAAATCGAATATATGATGTTTTTCCAAATAATGAAATTCTCTTTCTTCTGTTGTGTCCTTATAAACTCCTAACTTAAAATAAGGCAACATATTTTCAACCATAAAATCTCTTGCCTTCACAGGATCAACCTTCCAACCAGAAGGACATTGAGATAAAACTTCAACAAGACTATAACCTTTATTTTCAATTTGATTTTGTATTGCTTTTCTAATTGCTTTTCTTGCTTTCATAACATGTGCAGCATCATGCAATGAAACTCTCTCAAGATATGCAACATTTTCTAAAGTAGATAACAATTCACAAACTTTAAGCGGATAACCTGCTTCTTCAATTCTTCTACCATAAGGAGAAGTAGTAGTCTTCTGTCCAATTAATGTTGTAGGAGCCATTTGCCCACCAGTCATGCCGTAAATTGCATTATTGATAAAAATAGTAGTAATATTTTCACCTCTATTTGCGGCATGTAATAATTCATTACCTCCAATTGCCGCAAGATCTCCATCTCCCTGATAAGAAATAACAATACTATCAGGTCTTGCTCTTTTTATTGCTGTTGCAACAGCTTGTGCCCTACCATGGGCCACCTGAATATTTCCCGTATCAAAATAATAATATGCAAAAACACTACAACCAACTGGACTTATTAATATTGTTCTATCCCTAATACCAAAATCATCTATAGCTTCTGCTAAAATTTTATGTACTTCCCCATGTCCACAACCCGGGCAATAATGAGTATTAACCTTATCACTACCGGGTTTCCTTTCAAAAACATCATAAAAAGATTTTGGAGCTTGTAATACTAAATTTTCCATATTTCCCACCTCTATTTTATCTCATTAATTTTTTTAGTTACTTCTTCTATTGAAGGAATATTTCCACCAAACCTTGTATATAATTCTACCGGGATTTTACCATTTACTGCTAATTTTACATCTTCTACAAGCATTCCAGTACTCATCTCTACAACAAGAATCTTTTTAACATTATTAGCAAGTTCTTGTATTTTCTTAGTTGGAAATGGCCATAATGTAATCGGCCTTAAAAGTCCTATTTTTTCTCCTTCTTTTCTAGCAGCCTCTACTATTGAATATAGAACTCTTGATACAATACCATATCCAATAAGCAATATTTCTGCATCTTCTGCATAAAATTCTTCAAATAGCACTTCATTTTCTTCAATTTCTTTATATTTCTTATATAACTTTTTAATATGCTCTTCTTGTTCATCAGGCTCAAGATTAATTGAAGTAATTAAATTTTTTCTTGAATCTTTATCACCATAAAGAGCCCAATCTTTCCTTTCTGGTTTGATTACTTTATCTTTAAATTCCACAGATTCCATCATCTGACCAATAACACCATCTGCTAAAATAACACCAGGATTTCTATATTTATCTGTTAAATCAAAAATAGTATATGTTAAATCTGCCATTTCCTGTACACTATTTGGAGCAACTGTTATAAGTCTATAATTACCATGACCTCCACCTTTTACAACCTGAAAATAATCAGCTTGTTCAGGAGCAATATTACCAAGCCCGGGTCCACCTCTCATAATGTAGGCAATAACTGCTGGCAATTCTGAACCTGCCAGATAAGAAATACCCTCTTGCATAAGACTTATGCCAGGACCAGAAGAACCGGTCATTGTTCTTTCTCCAGCAGCAGCTGCACCATACAACATATTTATAGATGAAACTTCTGATTCTGCTTGAACGAATGTTCTTCCTACTAAAGGGAAATAATAAGAAGCTGCCTCTGCAATTTCACTTGCAGGAGTTATCGGATATCCAAAATAAGATTCACATCCTGCAAGTATTGCCGCTTTTACTATAGCTTCATTTCCTTTAATTAATTGTTTTGCCATAATAATCTCCTCTTAATCTTCTTTTAAATCATAACCTTTTTTATATACAGTAATCGCAAACGGTTCTGGACATACATAAAAACAAAATCCACAACCTATACACCCTTCTCCTTTGTAACGTGCTGGATGAAATCCCATTTTGTTAAATTCTGTCGAAAATTCTAATACGTTCTTCGGGCATGATGCAATACATAGTCCGCACGACTTACAATTGTCGGGGCTAATTTTTACCATCGGTTCTGTTAAAACAGACATAAGTTTCCTCCTTGCTAAAAAGTAATAAGCTTAATATTACCAGTAATTAAATCCACAAAAATCTTGCCTTCCCCTTCTCTTAATATTCCCTTCAAACGAACATTATTAGATTCCTGTATTAAAAAATCTCTCAAACTATAATCTATTTGCCCTGTTGCAATCCTTGCTTCAACTACTGCAGAAATCCCTTCTTTTAAATCCAATTCTATATTACCGCTTGTCCCTATAAACTCCCAATCAATAGAATCTTCCGGATAATATAATGTTGCATAAGCATTTATTTCGTTCGCCGATAACTTAATATCCCTGGCTGTTATGTGATTTAAAGTAATATTCCCTGAGCTATTTGATATATTAAGGTTATTATATATATCCGTTATAGTAATATCGCCTATTCTATTATCAATTAATATTTCAATTGATTCAGGCACTACCAATTCATAATCAAATTCTATCTCTGATAATGAATCTATATTTTCTCCTATGTATGTATTTATAATAAGTTCATCTTTTGAATATATTATTTTATATGAACATGTCTCTAAAATATAATTATTTCTTTTATCAGAATTCGATTTTGCAATTTTATCTACTTTCAAATAAGGCTCAAAAGTGTTATTCTTACCTGCTATATCTATATTGCCAGTATAATTTATAATTTTTATTTTCGTTATATTATCATATATTTTAATTGAATCTGATGCTATCTTTTTATTTACATCTTTATTAAAATCAAAACACTTTACACCTATAACTACTATCACAAAGGAAAAAAATAATAAAAAAACCTTAAAATACAATTTCTCCATTTGATAACTCAACAATATCTCCTTCATCTGTTTCAAAAATTAAAAAACCATATTCATTAATTGTTTTAATTTTACCTGATAATATACTATTCCCCGTATCAAATTGAACATTTTCATTTATTCTATATCCATATTTATCAAATTCTTTTATGAAATTTTTACCTGATTTAAATTCAAATAGAAATTGATTAAAATAGTTTATAATTTTAACTAAATAAGATAATCTATCATCTGGGCATTCTTTTATATCATTTATAGCAATTGCTGGTCTATCTATAGTTCTCTTTATACTCTCGTCTAAATATATATTTAATCCAACTCCAAATATAAGCTTATTTTCAAAATTCTCGCCTAATATGCCGCATATTTTCCGATCATTAACAATAACATCGTTGGGCCATTTTAATTTTCCATTTATTTCATAATCATGTAATGTATAAACTACTGCCAACCCCATTATCAACGACAAAAAAGGGATATAGGCATCCTCTACTACCTTTGGAATAACATAACTAAAATATAAACTTCCATTTGCTTGAGATACCCATTGTCTATCGAATCTTCCTCTTCCCCTTGTTTGCTCTTTACTTATTACTATAAACCTATCAAATCTATTTATAAACTCTTTAGCTTTTTCCTGAGTGGAAGTAAGACTTTCAAAATATATAATATTTTCTAATATTACAATAACTCTATCCTTTTTTGAATAATCTTTTTACAGGATATCTTGCAAAAAACAACTTTATCAATGTTTTTACAAATCTAGGGATCCTCTTTCTAAAAAGGAATCCCACCAAACTTCCAGAAAATATGTAAAAATACTTATTGCTAAACAAAACCTGAGGAGTTAAAGAATCATAGAATGCTTTTTCTGTCTCTTTTTTTGTTAATCTTATTTGTTTTTTTAAAACTTTTATTTTAGCTAAAATTATTTCCGAATATAAAGGTTCACTCATCTTTAAATTCTCTCAAAACATTACTTAAATCAAATTTGTGTTTTTTAAGTTTAGAAAACGATCTAATAAAAATTAATAAAGAAATAACAAAAGATATTAAAAATGTTATAAATAGAGACAACCATAAAATCTTTGTTATAAGGTAAAATAAAGCTGTAATAGTCAATGCAAAAAATACAATAGCAACAAGAATAAGGATAATGCCAATTACTAAATATAAAAAAATAGGAAAAATAGGGACTGTCTGTTCCCATAAAGACTGAACAACTAAATTAATTTCTAATTTAACTAAATCTATTGATAGATTAATTAATTCCTTAATTTTCTTTATCAAAGTCTTTGACAAGTTCATCTTTTCTATCTTCTAAAAATTTTAGCCCAGATATAGCCAATGCCAAATGCAATAAAAACAGCTTTGAATGGATTAGTCAAAATATATTTTTTACAATTTGCCAGCCATTTTTCTTCAACTTCTTCTTTAAATTCACCAGCTTGTTTACCAGCCTCTTCTAATAATTTTTTACCTTCTGCAATTAATTCTTCACCTTTTTTTTGAAGTTCATCCACTTTTTTCTCTACATCTTCTCTTACATGTTCTTTTACTTCACCCATAGCTTCTTTTAAATTTTCAGTTTTTTTAGGCATACGACCCTCCTTTTTTTATATAATAAGTAAAGGCTATTTTAATGTCAAATGAATTTTAGTAAAAGATAATTTTTGAAAATTTTATAAATAATCATATCTACTTTATATTATAAACAATACTCTACACTATTTAATATATCCACATACTATATTAATATATCTACTTGACTTTTAGAAAAAAAATTATTATATACAAACAAACTTTAACCCTTAAACAGGAGGATTTTAATTGCCAGGAATTATAGTACAAGACGGAGAATCTTTTGAGAAAGCTTTGAAAAGATTTAACAAAGTATGTGAAAAATCAGGAATCATAGCTGATTATAAAAAACATCAAAGATATGAAAAACCAAGTGAAAGAAGAAAAAGAGAATTAAATGCCGCTAAAAGAAAAATGCTAAAAAAGCTCAGAATGAAATCTCGTTAATAAGCTAAAATTAAAATGGATAAACATACTTTACAAATCTTAGAGCTTGACAAAATACTTGATTTAATATCATATTATTCTTTTTCAGATGTAACAAAAGAGCATATTAAAAATTATAATTTTTATTTTAATAGTAGTATTTTAAAAACTAAACTATCAGAAATAAGAGAACTAAAAAATATTATTAATAATGATATAATTTTTCCCATTTCTAACTTCTCTAATATCAAATTATTAATAAGAAAACTTAATATAGAAGGTTCTTTTTTAACAGCAGAAGAATATTATGAAATTTATAATGTTTTATCTATTTGTAAAAAAATCAAATCAAGTATAGAAGAATATTCAGCTGATTATCCATTAATAGCAGATATTGTTAGCAAAATTAAACCATTGTCATCAATTATATCTTTCATAGAAGATACAATTGATGAAGAGAAAAATATTAAAAGTAGTGCAAGTGAGGATCTCGCTAAAATACGAAATAAAAAAGAAGAACTAAAACAAAAATATAATATAAAAATACAAGAACTACTTCAAAAATATCAACATATAGGGATTTTAAGAGATGCCTATGTTACTATTCGAAATGGACATTATGTATTTCCAATAAAATTACAACACCGTACAGCAGTATCAGGTGTTATATATGATCAAAGTGATTCTGGAAATACATTATTTATCGAACCAGTTGAATTAATTAACTTTAATAATAAAATTGTCCAACTTGAGTATCAAGAAAAAAAGGAAATTGAAAAAATTTTACTGGAGATTGGCAACAAATTAAGAGAAGTATTAACAGAAATAAATTCTAACTTTAAAATTTTGATCTATCTTGACTCAATTTACGCAAAAGCAAGATTTGCTATAGATTTCAATGCAAAAATACCTAAAATATCAAATACCAAAAAAATAAAAATAATTGATGCTAAACACCCACTACTTTTACTACTAAAAGAAAAACCCTCTTTATACTCGCAAATAATAAAACAGGATGATATTAAACCAATTGAGGAAGTTGTTCCCCTATCTCTTGAATTTGGGGACGATGAAAGGAAAATCGTTCTTATTTCTGGACCAAATGCTGGGGGAAAAACAGTTGCGTTAAAAACTATCGGTGTTTTATTACTTATGACATATTTATCAATACCTATTACTGCTTCCGCTGACTCTGAAATCCCTATTTTCTCCGATATTTTTGCAGATATAGGAGATGAACAATCAATTGAAGCTGGTTTAAGCACTTTTTCTTCTCATATAAAAAATGTCAAAAAAATTATTGATAATGCAAATGAAGAATCTTTAGTCTTAATTGATGAAATTGGTAGTGGAACAGACCCTGATGAAGGCAGTGCAATAGCTATTGCTATTTTAAAATACTTTTTAAATAAAAAAATCACATCTGTAGTAACAACACATTATGGCAAGTTAAAGGTTTTTGCATTACAACATAAGGGAATAATGAATGCTTCAATGGAATTTAATAACAAAACATTAAAACCTACTTTTAAACTAAATCCAGATGTACCCGGGAAAAGTTATGCCATAGAAATTGCCAAAAATCTTGGTATCAAAGAGGAGATATTAAAAGAAGCTGAAAACAATTTAGGAATAGATTCTATTAAATTAAATGAGATTATATTAAAGCTTGAAACTAAACTAAAAAAATATGAAACTAAACTAATGGAACTTGGCATAAAAGAAGAACAACTAAAAGAATTAATTGGAGAATATGAAACAAAAAAAGACAAATTAAATAAATATTATCACAAAGCAAAAGAAGAAGCTCTCATTGAAGCTAACAAGATTGTTAAAGATGCTCAATCCTTAGTTGAAAAAGTAATCACAGATATTAAAGTTAAAGAAGCCGACAAAAATACAATAAAAAAAGGAAAAGAATTAATAAAGTCTTTTCATCATGACATAAAAAAAGAGATCAATAATATAAAAAAAGATAAAAATCCGAGAAAATTATATAAAAACCCCAGACCGGGAGATATTGTCTGGATTGAAAGTATTCAATCAACAGGAAAAATTATAAACATTTCCCATCACGGTCCAAAAGTACAGGTCAAAGTTGGTAATTTTAAAATGTTAACTAATAGAGATGATATTTTTGAATTATCAGAAAAAGACAAAAATAATAAAAATTTTCACCAAAATATTAATCAAAAATATAATCAACATAGTTATATTGAAAACGATCTTGCACTATCCACTCAACTCGATGTAAGAGGATTAAATGTGGATCAGGCAATAAAAAAAGTTGACGAATTTTTATCAAAAATATGTGTTCATGATATAGAAGAAGTTAGAATAATACATGGATTAGGGAATGGCATACTCAAATCACAAATAAGAGAATTTTTAGCAACCTATCCAGCGGTCGCCTCATTTAGTGCTGCACCTTTAGAATTTGGTGGCGATGGTGTTACTGTCATAAGACTTAAATAAGATGCCCTATATTTCTGAAGATATTATTGAGGAGATATTAGATAATACCGATATTATAGACATTATCAATAATTATATCACTTTAAAAAAAAGTGGCCAGAATTTTACTGCCTTATGTCCATTCCATAATGAAAAAACACCTTCCTTTGTAGTCAGCCCTCAAAAACAAATTTTTCATTGTTTTGGCTGCGGCGTTGGCGGAAATGCTATTTCTTTTATCCAATTATACGAAAAAATATCTTTTGTTGAAGCTGTAAAAAAACTCGCAGAACTGATTGGTTATTCATTACCAGAAAGCAAAGAATATGCCCATGTAAATAAATATAAATCATTATATGAAATTACTGAATGGGTCGCCGATTTATACTATAAAAATTTAGATAAAAATAATAAACAGATAAAAAATTTTTTAATTAAAAGAAATATAAAAAAAGTTACATGTGATATTTTTAAATTAGGTTATGCTCCTGATCAATGGGATTTTATTTATCAAAAAGCTATTAAATCAAAAATAGATATAAATAAATTAATCGAACTTGGCATTCTGGTAAGAGGCAAAAACAACCAAATTTATGATAGATTCCGCAATAGATTTATCTTTCCTATTTTTAATACTTCAGGGAAAATTGTTGCTTTTGGAGGAAGAATTATATCTGATGATGATAAATTTCAAAGAGCAAAATATATCAATTCTCCGGAATCTGCAATTTTCAAGAAAAGTAATTTCTTTTATGGCCTCTATCAAAATTTACATAATATTCAAAAACAAAATGAAGCAATAATTGTTGAAGGATATATGGATGTTTTAGCATTATATCAGGCTGGATTTAAAAATGTTATAGCTACATTAGGTACAGCATTTAATGAAAATCATCTAAAAAATTTAATTAAATTTACAAATAAAATAACTCTTCTTTTCGATAGCGATATGGCGGGATTAAAAGCGGCATATAATTCTTCTGAAATAATTTTATCCTCTTCTATAGAATGCCATGTATGTTTACTAAAAAAGGGAGAAGATCCAGATTCAATGGTTAATAAATTCGGCAAAGATGCTTTTTATAAAAAATTAAAAGAATCTATTCATGCTTTAGATTTCCGCTGGAAATACATTTCAAAAATAAAAAAAGAACTAAGCCATCAACAACAGATAGAAGAATTTTTAAACTTTTTTAGTAAAGTTAAAGATCCTATTCTAAAAGAAGAATATATAACATTATCATCCAGAATACTAAATATAGGAACTGATATTTTAAAAGAAAAAATTTCTCAAATGAAAAAACATGTTAAAAAAGAAACCAAAAAACAAACTATAAAAATTAATCTTAAAAATTTAAAAAAAGAAGAAAAAGCACTCCTGTATATAATCTTGAAATATCCAGAATATTTAAAAAAATTTCAACAAGATATACATATTGAATTTATTGAAAGTTCAATTATTAGAAATATTTTAGAAAACATTATAGAATATAGTTTTGAAAATGATGAATTGCCAGATAATTATTTAATATTTACTAATACTGTAGAAGAACAAAGTTTGCTTTCAGAACTCATGATAAATGATATAAACTATTCCGAAAATAAAATTAAAGATTTATACAATAAATGTATTCTAAAACTTAAATTAAATTACATAGATAAAGAAATAAGCATATTAAATAATAAATTAAAAAATCAGGAGTCAATGTTAGACGAAGAAACATTAAATAAGCTTCTTACAAGATTAGAGAAATTATTAAATCACAGGAGGGAGTTAAATGAGCAATTGGAAAAATGAATTATTAATCCAAAAAGAAGAAATATTAAAAATTTTAGGACCTTCTGCCGGCATCCCTGAATTTTTACAGGAATTTACAGACGAAAATGGAATCATTCATCAACCTGTTTTCCGAAGAAAAAGTTATATAATGGAGCACTGGTCAAATATCAATATGGCAAGGTCTAAAAGGCCTATGCATATAAAAGAACCTAAAATGGAAAATCCCGGAAAATGCTTTTTTTGTAAAGGATTTGAAGATCAAACTCCACGCGATTATAGAACAGGCAAAGATTTTATCAGAATTGGCAACGATAATAGCTGGCAATTACGAATATTTCCGAATCTATTCCCATGGTTGGGAGATCATTCCAATATTGTCGAAACTCCAGAACACAAAATTAGCATTGCTGAATTGGATTTAAAAGAAGAGATAAATGTATTTTTCTCTGCAAGAGATTTTATAAAAAAAATAGAAGAACAAGGGCTTTTCCCATTATTCTTTAGAAATCAAGGATATGGTGCTTCTATTAGTCACTATCACTGGCAAATTGGTGGAGTTCCCTATGTCTCTGCGTTGGTTCAAGAAGAAATCAATAAAGTAAATGCTTTCTTTGAAAAACATAACTATTCGCTTTTTGATGCAATAATTGATACAGAGGAAGACGAAAACAAAAGAATAATTTTTTCCAATGAAAAATATGTTGTAATCATTCCTTTTGCTCCTCGAACCAGATTTGAATTATTAATAATTCCAAAATTCCATATAAATTCATTATCTCAAGCAAATGATGAACAGGTAGAAATATTGGCTACAGCTTTATTTGATTCAATGAAACTTTTATATAATAAAATGAATATTGATACTATGAATATCATTATTCATCAAAATAAAAATGCCCAAAATTATCGTTTTCATATTGAAATAATGCCGCACAAATTTTATGCTGGTGCTGAATTAGGATTTAGAGAATATGCAGTAGAAACAACTCCTGAAGAAATGGTAAAATTACTACAATAAAATTAAACGAGTATATCCTATTAGGCATATCTTACTAAAAGATATGCCTAATTTTAAATTATTTAAAAATATCTATTATAAAAATATATAAACTTTCTGATAAAAATATTTTTTATATCTTTATTTTTTTGATTTTTTTATAAATTTTATTATATTAAAAATCGTACCATAAAAATAGGAGGATATATGTTTAAAAAGTTTAGTTTTTTGTTAATTTTATTTTTACTCATTTTTGCATCAATTTCATTTTCAACAACAAAATTACTTATTTACCCATCTATTTCACCTGATGGGAAATACATAGCCTTCAGTTATATGGGAGATATATGGATTGCAGATACTTCCGGAAAAGATATTCTAAGACTAACAGCTAACCCTGCTGACGATATTATGCCGCTCTGGACTCCTGATGGTAAGACTATTGTTTTTGCATCAAATAGAGACGGTGATTACGATATTTATAAAATAAACTTATATGGAGGGGGCCCTGAACAATTAACATTTCATTCTGATGCAGAATATCCAGAAGATATAAGTCCTGATGGTAAATTTATTCTATTCAGATCTCATAGAAATTTTCATTATCATAGACCGTATGTATTATTTAAAATTAATATTAATGGGGGTAATCCTACACGTGTTATAAACGATTTCTCATCCTTTGGTGCATATTCACCAGATGGGAAAAAACTTGCCTTCATAAGAAAATATTTTAAATTCCAAACACGAAAATATAAAGGCGGAGCACACCCTGTTATCTGGATTCATCAAAATAATAAATTCGAAAAAGCTGTAGATTTTGATTGTATAAATGCCTACCCATTATGGAAATCTGATAATGAACTGATTTTTGTTTCTGATAAAGATGGAATGAGAAATTTCTATATAAAAAATCTAACTAATGCTAATATTAAACAAATTACTAATTTCAATGATAATTCTGACCTTTTCAATCCTCATATAAGCTTCAATAGAAAATATATTGTGTTTGAAAAAAACTTTGAAATATATAAGTTGAATTTAACTAATAATGAAATAAATAAAATTAATCTTAATATTGAAGGAGATTGCTCATTCCCTCTTGAGCAAGAACAAAAGCTCTCATCTAATTTTAGCGGTTTTTCAATCTCCCCTGACAATAAAGAAGTAGCTTTTACTGCCTTTGGACATCTTGTTATAAAAACATGGGACTACCAGTTTCAAAAAATTATAACACAATCTATTGATAGAGTTTATGAAACAACTTTCTCTCCTGATGGAAAATATTTATTATTTGTGTGGGATAAGGATACATCAAAACAAATTTATAAGATAGTCAAAGAAAAAGAATTATATGTCTTCAATGAAAAAAACAATATAATTCCTTTTATAACAGATATCAAAGAAGTATATTCTCCTTTATTTTCCCCAGATGGAAAATATCTCTTATTCCAGGCTAAAAGAGGAGAAATTTATTTAAAAAATTTAAAAACTAATCAAACGATACCGTTAAAAAAATCTGTCCAAAAATGTAGCTACTCATGGTCCCCTGATAGCAGATTTATTGCAACTACAATAACCGATAATGATTTTAATACAGATATCTGGATATATTCTATCAAAAACAAAACATGGCATAACGTTACTGTTCATCCTAAAGAAGATACAAAACCTATATGGACACCTGATGGGAAAAGATTACTATTTATTTCAAATAGAAAACAAAATAAAAACGAAATTTTCTATATCCCTTTAGAAAAGGAAGAAATATATAAAACAAATGACCAACTAAAATATGAACTTTCAAAAAAGAAAAAAAATAAAAAGAATAATAATGTAATTGTAAAAATTGATTTTGATAATATTGCTAAAAGAGTAAAAATGATTGAAGATTTGCCAGGTGATAAATTTGACATTGCAGTTTCAAATAATGCCAAAAGTTATTACTTTTTAACATCAACAGCTGAAGGTACCTTTTTAATGAAAGTCAATTGGGACGGTAAACAAATAGAAAAAATATCCAAAGGTAGATATAGGGCCTTAAAACCTAATAAAGATTATCTATATTTAGTAACATCAAATGGAACTCTCCAACGAGTCAAATGGAATAGTAAAAAAACTGAAAAGTTTAGTGCAAATGTAAAAATCTCTTTTAATTATAAAGATGCCTGGAAACAAATGCTAAAAGAAGGATGGAATGCTTTAAATTATAATTTTTATGATCCAAATTTTCATGGTATAAACTGGAAAAAAATATATGAAAAATACAGTAAATTAGTAGATTATGTTTATAATCCTGAAACTTTCTATTATCTTGTTAATATAATGCTTGGCGAACTAAATTCCAGCCATCTGGGAATCTATAAATCAAGACGGTTGAAGGGAATTTCTAAAAATTGCGGATTTTTAGGAGTTCAATGGAATAATGATTTAATAGATGAAGGTATATTTGAAGTAGAAAAAATATTAAAGGGAAGTCCTGTTGATATATACTTTCCAGAAGTAAAAAAAGGTTGGTATCTTATAAATATCAACAACAAAAATGTAGCAAATATAAAGTCTTTAGATAAAGAATTAATTGGATTAGCCGGTAAAAATGTAAAAGTTATCTTTGCACCAAATAAAGAAGGTAAAGGAGCAATTTCAAGACAGATAAATTTTATAAGTTACTACAAATTAAGAGATTTACTATATGAAAACTGGGTTTTAAAAAATAGAAAATATGTTGATCAAAAAAGCAACAATAAGCTCGGATATTTACATATCAGAGGCATGAACTGGCCTTCTTTTGAAGTATTTGAACAAGAATTATTCAGTGTTGGCTATAATAAGGATGCTATTATTATTGACGTTAGAAATAATGGTGGAGGATGGACTGCCGATTATTTATTGACTATTTTATCACGAAAACCTCATGCTTTAACCAAACCTCGTGATGGAGGATTCGGATATCCTAATCCACGATTTGCTTATTATGGATGGAATAAAAAATCTGTGCTTTTATGCAATTTTGACTCCTTCAGTAATGCAGAAATTTTCTCTCATGGATATAAGACATTAAAATTGGGTAAATTAATTGGAACTCCTACTTATGGTGGCGTTATATCTACTGGAGGTACAACTCTTTTAGACGGTTCATATTTTAGAATCCCATTTAGAGGATGGTATGTAATTGGTGATACTTTAAATATGGAACATCATGGAGCAATACCTGATTATATAATCGAAACTATGCCAGAAGATGAATACAATAATATTGATAGACAATTGGATAAAGCTATAGAAATATTGTTAAATAAGTAAGTTACAAATGGCTCACTTAATTAAAATTAGGTGAGCCATTTTCAGTAAATTTTAATATTGCTACTTCGCATGTGATTTCAAATCTCAATGATTGAAAAATAAAAATTTATATTCTTAACATCCAAATTGATTTTATACATCAATTTTTTTACTATATTAATAATTCAATATCCACTAAAAAATTCCTCCTTGACTTTTAATAGCTAACTACTTAATTCTTATATTTAGGAAAAAAGACTCAATTTACAATGATTAATCAAAATTGAAATGAAATTCTCTGAAGTTTTTTAGGCGGAAAATATTAGGATAAAATATGGCAAGACGTAATATTTATAAGCATACAATTGACTTAAAAAAATTAGATATAAAAAATGCTGAACAAAAGGAATTCATAAAAAAATTAGAAGGAATACCTTATCGAGGATATGAGGTTGAAAATATTTCCAATGGGCGAAAAATTGTTATAGTAAAACCAGGAGGGAAACAATCCTTTGGAAAAATTCGAAAAGAAGATTTTTTTGTTTTCATTTACAATCCCGAAGAACAAACTATTTGGCAAATTATTCATAAACAGATATATGATGATATATTGAAAAAATCCAAAAAAAACCAAAGGAAACAGTTAAGATTTTAGAAGCGTTTGAAAAAGTCTATAACGGAGAAGATCCCGATGATATTCTAAAAAATGTTTCTTTAAAAAATCCTATAGGTGAGGATACAGAAGCTTTTTTGAAAGCTTATAAATGGAGTTGGGGGCAAGAGGATGTTAAGTATCCTACTGGTAAAGATAGAACCATGTCTTGGGAAGGCTGGGAAAAAGATGGAGATAAGTGGGTAAAAAGTGGCACAGGCCTGAAAGATTTATTAAACCAATTAAAAGGAAAACCAAAATGAAAGCATATTTTAGTGATATAGACATCAGACTTTATCTTGGTGATGTAATAAAAGTTTTAAGTAAATTGCCAGAGGAAAGTATTGATTTGATTTTTGCTGATCCACCATATAATCTTTCAAATGATGGATTTACTTGTCACGCTGGCAGAAGAGTAAGTGTTAATAAGG
>CAYLKS010000046.1:0-21964 GCA_964384205.1 uncultured bacterium
CAGTTTCAAAAAATAAAATTATTGATTATTTTTATATTTTTGTTATATTGTTCATATAGTAATTATGTTTTGGAAAGGATGTCTATGGAGAACAATAAAAGTTTTTTTGAAAAAGTAAAAAAAGTTACGGTTATTTTTATATTGGTCTTTTTGATTATATATTTATTATTGAGTGGGATTTTTATTTATAGTAATTACAAAAAAAAAGTAAAATCATTAAAAGAAAAATATATTGCAGAAAAAAAATATGAGGTAAAAAGAGAAGTTTTATATGCAGTTGAATATATTAAAAGTGAATTAACTAATTTTGATATAATGATGAAGGATAAAGCTAAAGATGAAATATCTAATGTCTGTGTAATTCTTGGTATTATAAAAAATAGAGGGGAGCATGGAAAGGATTTATTTTTTAAAAAATTTCTTGAACAATTAGATGATAGAAATGAAGGGATGTATTATTTTTTTATTGATAAAAAAAATAAGAATTTTTGGTGTAATTTAAAGTTGATTAAAAATGATATTAGATTTTTAAATAAACTTATTGCTGATATTAATAAAGATGGTGAGGGATTTTTTGATTTTTTACCTGAAGAGAATAAGAAAATTGAATATAAAGTTTATGTGAAATATTATAAACCTTTGAATATTATTACAGGTATTATAATAGATAAAAATAAGTATTTTAATAAGCTAAAGAGTAAAATATTAAAGGTATTAGTTAATATTAGATTTGGTAAGGAAGGATATATTTTTGTTAATCAATTTGATGGTACTGCCCTAATTAGTAATGGGCATTATTTTTATGGACGAAATAAAAAATTATGGGAGTTATCCTCTGATTATCCATTGGAAGAGGTTAAAAAAGTTTTTAATAAAGAATTAAGAGCGGCTCAGAAAGACAGTGGTGATTTCATTTTTTATGAATGGATAAAATTAACTAATTTTAATAAAGTATCCCGGAAAGTGTCTTTTATTTATGGTATTAAAGGATTAGATTGGATTGTTGGGGCAGGAGTTTATTTAGATGATGTTGATAATGAAATTGCTTTTTTATCAAAAGAAGCACGGAAAGAGTTTTTGATAAATTTTATTGTTATGATTGTTATAATCTTTTTATTGATAGTTTCTCTTTTTATTGTTTTTAATAAAATTAATCAGAGATTAAAAAATCATTTTAATGTTTTTATAAGTTTTTTTAATAGCGCTGCTTTTTCAGATAAAAGGATAAATGAAGAAAAAATAGAGTATATAGAATTCAAAGAAATGAGTAAGTATGCAAATAAAATGTTAGATGATAAGAAAAAGTATCAGGAGAATTTACTTAATGAGCGAGAAAAACTTATGATAACCTTAAAGTCTATAGGAGATGCAGTAGTTGTAACAAATGCAAAAGGTGAAATTGAAATTTTAAATAAAGAAGCTGAAAGATTGTTAGGAGTGAAGCTTATAGATGTTGAGAATCATCATTTTGAAGAATATTGTAGGTTTATCAGGGGTAAAGATGGGGAAGAATTGCTTTCTCCGATAGAGCAGGTTTTAAAAACAAAAGAGAAAATATATTTAGAAGGAGATGTAGTTTTAGTTTCCAGTAATGGTAAGAAATATAATATAACAGATAGCGCAGCACCAATTTTAGATGGAAAGAATAATTTGATTGGTGTTATTGCTGTATTTAGAGATATCACTGAACAATTAAAATTGGAAAAACAAATGATGAGAAATGAAAAGTTGGAAGCAATAGGTATTTTAGCAGGTGGTATTGCTCATGATTTTAATAATCTTTTAACAGGGGTGTTTGGAAATATTGAACTGGCAATTTTAAATTTACATCTTGGAAAAATTAGGGAAGCTAATAATTTTTTGAATATTGCGCGGGACGCATTGGAAAGAACTAAAAATTTAACTAAACAATTACTTATATTCTCTAAAGGTGGAGACCCTATTTTAGAAACAGTGAGTTTGGAATCGATTATAAAAGATATCGCTCAATTTGATTTAAGTGGAAGTAACATCCGTTTAAATATGTATATAGATAATAATGTTTGGAATATCAAAGCAGATGAAGGCCAGATTAGTAATGTTTTATCTAATATTATTATAAATGCAAAGCAAGTCATGGACAAAGGTGGTAATATATACATAAGAGCATATAATATTGAAGAAGTAAGCCATCTAAACCCAGATTGTAATGGAAAGTATGTGTGTATTGAAATAGAAGATGAAGGACCTGGGATCAAGCCGGAACTAATAGATAAAATTTTTGATCCCTATTTTACAACAAAAGATACAGGACATGGCCTTGGATTGGCAGTTGTTCATTCTATTATTAAGCGTCATAAGGGTTTTATAAATGTTAAATCTGAACTTGGCAAAGGGACTATTTTTTATATATATCTTCCAGCTGATATTAGTGATATAGATAGTAAAAAAAATCATGCTGGAGAAAATAATATTCATTTTGAAGGAAATGTTCTTATAATGGATGATATTGATTTGGTAAGCGCAGTAGCTAAGGAAATATTGAATAATTTGGGATTTGATGTAGATATTGTAACGAATTCTAAAGATGCAATAGAAAAATATAAGGCTTCCATTGAGAAAAGTAAAGTATATGATTTAGTTATTCTGGATTTAACTATCCCGGGAGATATTGGAGGAGAAGAAGTAGCTAAAGAAATATTGAAGATAAATCCTGATGCTAAAATTGTAGTTGCAAGTGGATATTCCAATAGTCCCATACTTTCAAATTATAAAAAATATGGATTTATTGATAGAATAGAAAAGCCTTTTACTTATGAAGAATTAAAGGAAATTGTTATAAGAATTTTCAATGGTTGATATGATAAAGAAATTAATTTAATATATTCTATTTTTTAATAAAAAAATTTAGATTATAAATTTTTATATTTAATTTTTAAATTGACATAGAGTATTTTTTTTAATAAATTATTGTAAAATGAAAAACAAAAAAACAGGGAGAAGGGAATGAAAAAATATTTATTGATTTTTTTATGGATAATATTTTTATTTAGTTGTTATAAAATACCTGAGGAATATAAATTTTATGATTATAGCAAAATCCCTGAGGATGTTAGAGATATTTATAAAAAGGTGGAAAGATTTTTAGTTGATTCTTATTTAGGTAAAAAAGATGTAAAAATAGATGTATTAGTTAAGATAAGTGATGTTAGTATAGATAAAGAAAATAAAAAAATTAATATAGATTTTACAAAATTTTTATCATATTATCCGATGCGAGAGGATACAGTACGTTATTTATATAATAATATAAGAAAGGCGCTTGGTAAAAAATATAAAGATTATACTTTAGTTTTAAGCAGTATTAATGAACCCATTGAAGAATTAATTCCAAATTTATATAGAAGATATTATAGTGTTGATACTTCAAGATTGTTTAAGGTGAATAAGATAAATAAAAAGCCAGTAGTTGCAAATATTTCGAAAAGTATGATATTTGAACATGGTTTATATAATAAAAATATAGCAATTTGGCACAGTCATGGTTGGTATTATAATAATGAAAAGAATAGATGGGAATGGCAGAGGCCTCGTTTGTTTCAAACTGTAGAAGACGTTTTTCCAATGTCTTATGTGTTGAAATATGTAGTTCCTATGTTAGAACAATCAGGAGCAAATGTGTTTATTCCACGGGAACGAGATTTTAATATGAATGAGTTAATAGTTGATAATGATAAAAGTAGTGATTCATTATCTGAGGTGGTTATAAAAGGGAATTGGAATTCTGATTCTTCAGGATTTTATTTGGGAACACCTCCATATTATGATAATTATAATCCTTTTGAAAATGGAAGTTTTTTAGAAATAAATTCTGATACTTCTGGAGAAGATTATATAGAGTATATTCCTTATATTCCTGAGAGTGCTTATTATTCTGTTTATATTTCATATAAGAGCTTGGACAATTCTGTATCTGATGTCTTATATGAGGTATATCATACAGGAGGTGTTACAAAATTTAATGTAAATCAAAAGATTGGCGGTGGGACATGGATTTATATTGGTAAATTTTATTTTAAAAAAGGGAAGAATTACAATATTGGCAGAGTGAGATTGTATTCTAAAAGTGCTGAAAAAGGGGTGATAACATCTGATGCAATAAGATTTGGAGGAGGCTATGGTATTATTGCCAGAGGTGGTAGAACCAGTAGAAGGTTAAAGTTTTTTGAGGCAGGACGGTATTATTTGCAATTTGCTGGCATGCCGGATACTTTAGTATATCATTTGAATGATAATAATGATTATAAAGATGATTATATGAGTCGTGGTGAATATGTTAATTATTTGAAAGGAGCACCCTTTGGCCCAAATAAAAATAGAAGTGTCAAAGGATTGAATATACCTATAGATTTATCAATTGCTTTTCATACTGATGCTGGAATAAAATTTGATTCAACTATTGGTACTTTGACTATTTATAGTGTAGAAGATGAAAAAGGAAATAGATTTTTTCCTGATTCTGTATCAAGGCTTGCATGTAGAGATTTGGGGGACCTTGTCCAGACTCATATTGTGGATGTTATTCGTAAAAAATATAATCCTTATTGGAAAAGAAGAGCTTTGATGAATGCCTTGTATTCTGAAGTATATAGACCGAATGTGCCTTCTATAATTCTGGAATTATTATCGCATCAGAATTTTGATGATATGAAATTTGGTAAAGATCCTGAATTCATGTTTGATGTTTCAAGGGCAATTTATAAGGCAATAGTGGATTTTATTTCTGTAGAGTATCAAGAGCAATTGCAATATCAGCCGTTGCCTATAAAAGATTTTGGCTTAGAATTTGCTGGAAACAATAAAATAAAATTAAAATGGAGTCCTCAGATTGAAGAAAATGCGCCAGTTGATGGATATATTGTATATAAAAGAATTGATGGAATGGGTTTTGATAATGGAATTTTTGTAAAAGATTCTTTTTGGGTTTTTGATTCATTAGAATATAATAGAATTTATTCTTTTAAAATTACAGCTGTCAATCAAGGAGGAGAATCTTTTCCTTCTGAAATTTTATCTGTTGGTTTGCGTGAAAATTCTGAAGATACAGTATTAATTGTTAATAATTTTTATAGATTAGCAGCACCCGATGCCTATGACTATAGTAATTTTAAATTTTTTAGAGGGTATGGAGTGCCATATAAATATGATTTTTCTTATATTGGAGAACAGTATGATGGTAATATAAAAGATGAATTTATTATTAATGATGCCCCCGGTTTTGGATCAAGTTTTGGTAATTATGAAACAAAAATTATTAAAGGTAATACTTTTGATTTTCCATATGAACATGGTAAGATTTTTTTTGAACTTGGATATTCTTTTATTTCAACTTCTAAGGCAGACTTTATTTCTTCTAATAATAATTTTAGTATTGTAGATATAATATCTGGGTTAGAAAAAACAAAAGTAAAATATGATGCAGGCAAAGGTTATTATAATGATTATTCCATTTTTGATGAACCTTTGATGGGAAAAATAAACGAGCTATGCAATAATGGAGCAAATATTTTATTATCAGGAGCATATATTGCAAGTGATGCTATAAAGGATTCGAGTGTTTCAGATTTTATTATTAAAAAATTGAAATATACATTTCAATCTGATAATGCTACTATTACTGGTGCTATAAATTCAGTTGATGAACATTTTGGAGCAGTTGATGATACATTATATTTTAAAATGAATCCAGATTTTAATTATTATGGAATAACATCTTGTGATGCTATTGCACCTGTTAATGGGAGCCATACTATTTATAGATATAGTGAAAATAATAAATCGGCAATTGTAGCTTATAAAGGGAAATATAAATTAATTATTATGGGGTTCCCTTTTGAAAATATTATTGGAGATGATAACAAAAAGAAATTACTGAAAAATTTTATGAATTTTTTCAGTAATTAAATTTCAGATAAAATTTTAATTTTTTCTTCATTATATGAGAATAATGCTATTCCATGAGCTTTTGTGCTATAGCATAAATTAATAACTTTTTTAAGATTTTTGTTATCTATTGCTGGTAAAAATATACCTGGATATAGTTTTGTAGTATTTTTAATTTTTGTTAAATTATGATTTGTAACTTTTTTTATCCAGTTAATATTTTCACCGTAAAAATTATGATAAATCATAGGAAAAAGAAGATCAATATTCCATTTATCCCATTGTTGTCTCACATTTT
Source organism: uncultured bacterium (assembly GCA_964384205.1). Lineage (GTDB taxonomy): Bacteria > JAGOEH01 > JAGOEH01 > JAGOEH01 > CAYLKS01 > CAYLKS01. The sequence goes on from CAYLKS010000046.1 coordinate 6,221, forward strand.
TCCTGGCCATTTCAGGAGTAGGGAATACAGCAGCAGATAATAATTTATTATTTTTATGTACTATATCATAAGCAGTATTGACAAAAGAATTAATATTATTTAATCTGAAAATTTCCCATTCTTTTTCATATTTTTCAGGGTCAAATTTTAACTTTGTTTCTTTCTCAAATTTTTCTTTACAGGTATCACAGTAGCAAAAATCATATTGAGGATAAATTTTAGATTGGACAATTCCATATTTTTCTTGGAGTTTTATTGGTAATATAACATCTGGGTATCTAATATAATCAAGATGCACACCGGCTAATCCTTTTATTTTTGATAAATCATTAATAATTGTTAATAGGTATTCTCGCGCATCTTTATTAGATGGACATAACCATCTGTAATATCCTACATAAGGAGGATGGTCTATACATGATTGCCCTAATTTGTTAATTTGAAACCAATTTTTATGGTTTGTTAAGAGCTCCTTTTCATTTTTTAAAAATGTTATAAACCATCCGTATATTTTAATATTATGTTTTTTAGCTAATGGAATAATAAAATCTTCAATATCAAATCTATTTTTTTGAATAGAGTTTTTGAAAACATTAATATTGACAGATAGATTGATATTTTTGATATTAGCTTTAGAAAGTATATTGAATGCATATTCCCAATCTTTTTCAGACCAATTTTTATCAATATTCATCCATACAAAATTATCATGTTTTTTTTGTGCTAATAGGGATTTAGTAAAAATTAAATTAGCCATTATAATTCCTGAGTATTTTAGAAATTTCCTTCTATCCATAAACTCTCCTTACATAATAAAAGATAGTTTACATTCCTTTGAGAGATTGTTCAATAACAAGATCAATGGCTTCCTGTAAAAATTTTGGTAGCCCTTTGATTTTAATGTCAAGAAAGCCGTGTACTATAAGACTTCTTGCATCATCTTCAGAAATACCTCGTGACATAAGATAAGAAATTTCTTCCTGACCAATTTTACCAATAGAAGCTTCATGTGATAATTCCACATCATTTTTTGAGCTATTCAATGATGGTTGAGAGTATATTCTTCCATTGTCTTTTAATATTATTCCACTGCATTCCATAAATCCACTAACGCCATCGGATTCTGCCTGGAGCTCTGCTGGTGCTGTAACCTGTCCTCCATTAGTTACAACTCTGCTTATTATATGTCCTTGTGCTCCGGGTGCATTTAATACAATTTTCCCTCCTACAAATAAATTTGATTTTTCCGGTGCGAATATAATTGAACTTAATTTAGCATTAGAATTTTTACCGTTTAAAAATACAGTCGGAGCAGTATGCAGAGAATGAACCTCATTCATTGTTATATAATTAGATATGAATTTCCCACCTTCTTCAACGCTAATAGCAGATCTTGGCCTAACATCAACAGTGGGTGCCCAATCATGAACCATTGTATAACTTAAAAAGGCATTTTTTTTGACAAAAATTTCAGTTATACCAATATGTTTTCCTTTATTAGAATAGTTGGCTGCTGCACAACCATTCAATATATGTAATTCACTATCTTCTTCTGCTATAATGATATTGTGAACAATTTGTTCATCTCTAATCCCTTTAATGTAAAAACATGATTGTAAAGGGAGTTTGGCTTTAATGCCTTTTCCAACTCTGATAAAATATCCTTGTGGTATTTTTTGTTCATATGTTACTTTAGTAAATTCATCTTTGTTAGGATCAACCAATTTCCAGAAGTATTGTTGTAGCCAATCATATTTTTCCAATGCCTTATTTATCGGATACATTTCAACACCTTCTATATTTACATTTGATTCGACAACTTCATCTTCAACAAGTATAAAAGAGCCGCCACGCGGATTTTCAGTATCAGTTGATATACCAACTTTTTCCATTTTTAATTTATCTTCTTTTTGTAATTCTAAGCTCATTTTATTTCTCCTTTTTAGTATTTTTGTGCACAATTTGCGCAATCGTTAAAACCATGTTTCTGAATTTCTCTAAATATTTCATGAGCATTTCCATGGCATGTAATATTTCCATTAATCATAATATAAGCACGGTCTGCTTCTATATAATCTAAAATGTATCCCGTATGAGTAATAATAAGTCCTATTTTTTTTCTGTTTATTATTTTTATGTCTTCTGTTTTATCAAGAAGTCTTTGTGCTACTTTTCCTATTATTTTTAGGTTTTCAATATCTACTCCGGATTCTGGTTCATCCATCATTATAAAATCAGGTTTTTGATGGACCAATGTTAATATTTCAGAACGTTTAATTTCACCGCCAGAAAAGCCGAGATTTATGTCTCTATCAAAATAGTTCCTCATATTTAATTCATCAGCTTTAGAAAAATCAATATTATGCTTGCCGCCACTTATTGTTTCTAATAGTTTTGATACAGTTACTCCTTTTATGGTCGGTGGTTTTTGGAAAGCAACTCCTATTCCTAATCTTGCTCTTTGATCAATAGTCATTTTTGTAATATCTGTCCCTTTATAGATTATTTTTCCATTGGTTACTTTATATTGAGGCATTCCCATTATTGTCATTAGAAGAGTAGTTTTACCGCAACCATTTGGACCTAATAATAAATGGGTTTCTCCTTGGGGGATATGTAAATTTACGCCATGAAGGATTTCTTTTCCTTCAATCTCTACTTTAAGGTTTTCAATAATAAGTTCATTTTGCATAAATTTCTCCTTTTTTTAATTTATATTATTAACTAAATTTCATTGAAAAAGTTTCGGATTCCTAACTTTTTTTCAAAAAATTTTGCATATTTTAGAAAAACAGAAAATGATGACATTATAGATAGTATTAAGCCTTCTTTTCCATCAAGGAATCCTAATTTTATAATATACATTTTTATGAATTTTATAATTGGACGAAATATTAAATCTAATATATTTGGTGATTTATTTTTTTCTATTAATTTTTGCGCACCTAATGTGGAGTATAATTCTATTTTTTTTATATGGTTGCTCAATGTTGGATAAGAATAATGGTATAAAGCTTCTTCTATTTGAGATACAGGGCCATTTATAATTATTTTTTCATGAACTATATCCTGATTAAAATTTCCTTTTTTTTTATTAAATAATCTTAATGGATAATCATTAGACCAGCCACAATGATTTATTATTTTTCCTAAATAAAATGTCTTTCTCTTGATTTTATAGCCATAATATTTTGAATCGTTAGATAAAATTGTTTGTATTTTTTTCTGTAATTCTTTTGATACTTCTTCATCAGCATCAATTGATAATATCCAGTTATTTGTTGCATAGGAAACTGCTTTTTTTTTAGTCTCTCCAAAACCTAAAAATTTTGAATAATATATTTTGCAATTGAATTGTTGGCATATTTGTATTGTATTATCAGTAGAGCCTGTATCTAATATAATTATCTCATCAACCCATAAAAGAGAGTTTAAACAACGTTTTATATTTTGTTCTTCATTTTTTACAATTAAGACTGCAGATATTTTTTCCATAATTGGCAATTTAATAAAAAAAAGTCCAAAAAATCAAGATATTAAAAAAATCTTTTAAAAATATTCTGGGATTCATAGCGTTTGAAAAGATTGTTATTATTGAAATTTATTTTAATATTATTTAAAGATTGATATTTTTCTTTTAATGAGTCAAATTCAATAAATTTTTTATTATTTTCAAATGTTTTATTATAATATGCACTTATGATAGTCCATTTTTTATTTACTTTTACAAAAGAAATATAATTAATAGTAAGTGAATCAAGGGTGATTTTTTGCCTTAAATAAAATGCTGGGATATCGGCAAAATTACATAATATTGTGAAAATATCTTCAAATTGATCCTGTGTGCCATAATGTCTGAGCAATATATGATAAGGATGATCGTCTATTACAGGTAAATTTGGTGGTTGATGGTGTAAGTTTTTTTGTATATACTCAAGAATAGCTTTAGTTTTTTGGTAATTTGTCATTTGAGGAGTAACTATTTCTTTTATAATTTCTTTATAATGATAGTATCTATCGATATATTCTATTAATTTAATATAAAAAGGGATTTTTTTTGTATATACTTTATAATTTATGCCATATTTTGTTGTTGCTTTAATGTTTAATAGCAAATATAGTCCAGTAGTTGTAATGGTTAGGATAATTAATATTTTATAGAATTTTTTCATAAATTTATTTTAAATACTAATTTAGTAATTATCAAGTATTTTTTTGTTTTCAATGTTTTTGATAATGACCGCCTTTATTTTTGTTAAATTAAATAAAGGCGGTATAAATGTTTTATTTTATTAAAGTCATTTTCTTTTTTATAATATAATTACCAATTCTTAATTGATAAATATATATTCCACTTTCCAGTTTTTTTCCATTTTTATCTTTTCCGTACCAATGAACTGTATATCTTCCGTATGATTTAGTTTCATTTACCAATTCTTCTATTTTTTGGCCTAACATATTGTAAATACTAAGGGTTACAACATTATTTTCTAAATTACCTTTAGGTATTTCATATGTTATTTTAGTCCCTGCATTAAATGGATTTGGATAATTTTGATATAATTTGACTTTTTTTAGTAATAAATTGTTTTGTTCTTCTATAGTAGTCTGAGGAGCTTTAATATCTATTACCCCCATTGTATCAGTATTATTATAGTAACCAATTGCTATTAATTTATATTTATATGATACTGTTGAATCTATGCCAAGGCTATCGATATACTCATAATAATGAATATCCGAGGAATCATCTGGAATTTCAATCAAGTCTGGGTTAATTGTGAACCACATACTGTCTGTAGATGTGTATTTTAAAAGTTCATATCCTTTTATTGTGTAATCATCTTTTCCATTCCAGGAAATAACTATTTTATCATTAACTCTAATGCCACTGAAATCTGTTACCTGTATTTCAATTTTTTTATCTGAATAATCGTCTAATTTATTTGTAGGATTTAATCCTCTTGCAACTTCATCACCATCTGCTCGTCCGCCACCATCAGTATCTTTGTTTCTCGGATCTGTGCTAAAATTAAATTCATCTACATTTGTTAAGCCATCGAAATCTAAATCTTTATAAGGTTCTTTTGCATTATTGAATATTTCCCAATCATCCGGCATATTATCATTATCGCTATCCCTATATTGTAGTGGATTAGGATCTACATCGTCCCATACTTTATCACCGTCAGTATCATTATTATTAGGGTTGGTAAATAGAGTATCCATTTCATAGATATTACTAAGCCCATCATCATCGACATCACCATATTTATCATCTGTTATATCCGTACTGCCAAAATATTGGATTTCTTTATCATCTATCATATCATCATTGTCTGTATCTTCCATATTATAATAGTTAATTTTTGTCGGCAATGAAGGTTCACTTCTATTGTTAAAAATATCATAAGCAATAATTGCAATGTCATAAGAGAAACCTTCTTCAAGTCCTATTAAAGTTGATGAATCAGTATCTCCAACATCGATATATTGTAAAGAAGAATCCAGTTCACTATTTTTTACATAAATGATATATCCGTTTGAATTATCTACTTTGTTCCATTTTATCTTGATATATGAATCAGATGAATCACTTAAGAATACTTCAACTTCTGGAGGATTTGGTTTATCAGGTGGAATTGTATCTATGGTAATAGTATCTGCTTTAAAAGAATATAAATCAGATAAATCACTTTCATTATTATTTTCATCAATGGATTTTAATCTAAAATAATAAGTTGTTGTATCTGTTTCTGGTTTAAATAAATAATAATTGTTATAAATATTAGTTATTGTATCTGACAAGTTTTCAGAGGAAAGTCCTATATATAGATTATCATAGGTATTCATGGCATCCTGACTATCCCATTGGATATTTATTAAATCTCCTTGTTTAGTTATTACGATATTTTCAGGAGGTAATATTTTAGTTTTAGGGTTAAGATAGTAAGGACCCCATAATTTTGTTACTATAGAGGAATTAGCACCATCGTTAATAATACCATAAATATAGTAATTGCCGGTGGTTACATTTTTATAATTCCAATTATATATGTTTCTACCATCATTTTCTTCAATAGCGTCTATATTTATCTGGGTACCCACAATAGTATCATTTTCTGTCATAAAAAATTGTATATTAGCGGTATCATCTTTATCTAAAGCAGTATAATCTATTTTGAGGATAGAATCATTTTCAATATTTATAGCATTTATAGTGAGTTCAGGAGGGCTATTTTCGTCTAACATAATAAGCTCATAATCATCCTGGCTATCAATATCAAAAACAAAAGCTTTCCATTGACCTGGTTCGGCATTAACAGCCATAATATATCCACTATCTCCAATAACATCAGGTGAGTTTGTAATTATATCTTCACTATAATAGAGGGTATCGGAAGGGCTGCATAATACTACTTTTGGTCGTTTATTACTATACTGTTTGATTGTTATTAATATTTGTTCTTTATTTGTTTTTGGGATATTAAAAAATATAGAATCTCCTTCTTCACTATAGTAGAAATTTTTGACATAATTGTAATAAGATTTGGAGAGTTTTGATAATTTTCCGTAGTTTTTCATGTAAGATAGGGCTTTTAGTCTTCTTAATGCTACACTTCTTCTAAATTCTTTGAGTTTATAAAAATTTGTTCCTACAGATAATTTTTTTGTTTTAAAATTAACAAAAGCTCTTGCCTTTATTTTAATTTTTTTTGTATAACAATGACATTTCCAGCTTTTAGGTTTCCACCATTTACCAGAGCATTTACATTTTTTGTATTTAAAGGTTCCAAGGGCAACCCCTGCTTGAGCACCTAATAAAGTTTTGTTTCCTGTTTTGAATTTGCCCATTTCTATTCTGGCATTGGCTATTTTAATATTATGTCTTGGCCATCTTATTCCAAATTTTTTTATAGAATGCTTTGGTACACCTATTTTTCCATATCCTGCAAGATAAGAATCATACTTAAAATAATTGGAATTATATATACTGTATTTAGTTACTCTAAGTCCTATTTTAATACCTACATCAATCCATGGAGCATTATAGTTTGGAAATGCAACTCTTCCTATCCCTTTTAGTGTAGATTGGGTTATTCTTGCTTTTTTATTAAGTAGTTTTATACTGTATGATTTGTTTTCAAAGGATAATCTTGCTTCCCCTATAGTGATTAGCCCAAATAGTGCTTTTACTTCTCCAAATAGTTCTACCTTCTTTGTACGATAGGTACTTGTATAATTGTATTTTATCCCGGGAGTCCCAGATATAATAAAGGACCAATAAGAAGCTCCCAGTCCAAAACCCACCTGTCCTTTAAAATATAATTTTCGCAATTGTCCCTGGGAATTTGCTGTCATATTAAATACTGCATTGAAACTATTGAACCATACAACGGGAGTTACCATAATATTTGCATCATATAAATGTAGTTCTGCGCTTCTTATATAAGGCGGTTCATTATAGGCTTTAAAACTTGCAAAAATTACTGGATATCTAAACTTTGAAGCTCGCCCCATAAATTTCCCTTTTGGAGGGGTAATCATTCTAAAAGGTAATGAAAATAGTGCAAATCCATCAAGTGCCCATATTTTTTCATTTTGTAAATATACAAATTGAATATATGGCTGGCCAAATCTACAATACCCTAATTTGATAGATGGAAATAATGTTTCTATATTTGTGTTTACTGTATTATTTTTTATTTTAGCAAATCCGGCTTTTTTACCATCTATTGTAAAAATCATAGGATTTTTATAATACATTGGTACATCAATCCTAAAAAAGGAATTTTTTGTAACATTTAGTTTTACCTTATTAGATTGTATCCAGCTATAGTTTATATTTCCTTTTAGTGTAATCTTTGATAAATTGAATTTAAATTGAGCTATTTCTATTAAATTATTTTTAAAATTAGATTCAAAAGAGCCATTTTTTTTCACTATAATATCTCCATTAAGAGTAAAATATAGTGCATTTTCTTTTCGCCATGCTATTGTATAGAATCCGTGATGGGGTAAATATAATTTCGAATGTGAATAATTTATGTGGATATCATAAGAAGAAAGGTTAATTTTATTTATTAATTGATTTTTAGAAGGTAAACCCAAATGGTTTATTATGTTATAAACATAAGGAATAATAGAAAAATCAGAGGCTTTAAATGTTCCTTTAAATATTTCTTTAGGAGTATTGTTAACATAATAGATTACTGTGCCATAGCCCTCTATAAGTTTGGAATAATTTCTGTCAGTTATTATATAACCATTTTTAACTACTATTGAATCAGATGAAAATTGTTTTTTTATACTTATTTCTCCAGTTCCTTTATAAGTATCATCTGTATAATCATCCCATTTGTAACAGGTATAAATTAAATTTCCGATTTTTTTAACAGGACTTTCCATTAGAAAATGACTTTCTCTTGAGATAGTACCTGCTGAATTTTGAGCTACAACTTTCCAATAAACAGTATCAGGGAAAGCTTGATCAAAGTTTACTGTTAACACTGTATCTATTTCGGATAAATTTTCTTTTGAATATTTAAGATAAATACTTCCTCTATATATAATATAAAAGTGGAATTTTTCAGTTCCTTTAGGTCTTGTCCATTGGAATGTTATAGATGATAGTAAATGTTCTGCATTATTTTCTGGTTTTAATAATGTTAAATTGTCTTCAGGAGCTTTATTTTCGGTTTTAAATTTTATTTTTGAGTTGAATGTATAGGTTGAATTAGATAGCATTAATGGTTTTTTCTTTGCAAGATTATTAAAGGATGAATTGTAAAATGCTTTTATTGTGAAATAATATTCAGTATTGATTTTTAATTCGTTTTTTGGATTTTCTGGTATTTTAAAGGTGGTATCTTTTATATCCTCTTGTGAAAAGACCAATTTTTTTGTTTGGCAATCGTAGATGGCTATTTTATAAGATGATGCTCCCTCTAATTTTCTCCAGGTAAACGAAGGATATAATGGTATATCCTCACTATTTTGTTTTGGATTTAGTATTTCTGGACCATTTTTTCTAATTCTAAATGTATAATTTGTTGTATCAAATATTGAAGGATTTGAAGCATCCTCTATTTTTAATATAAAATTGTCTCCCGGAGTATCTTGTTGCACTTTCCAAATGTATTCATTATTTAAATAGTGTTTTAAAGTTACACTGAAATCTGTTACTATTGTTTTTGTCTCATTCGTTTCCTTATTAATAAGGTAAATATTGAAATTTTTAATATTCCCCTGTGAGTTCCATTTTATTGTAACATTACTATCTATAAATAAATACTGACCTGAAATACCTTCTAAATCTATATTATTACTATCAGGAGATATTATTTGAATATTTTTTTCTGGATATAAGTTAAAAGTATCAGATGTAAATTCTTTTTGATAATCTTCAGGATATATATAGCCATTCTGTAGTTTTATAATAGAAGATTTTATTGTTGAATGATATGATAAAGGAGTATTAGCTGGAATTTCCCATATTTGAGTTTTATTCGCTATAGAAGTTTGATTAATAGTTATTTTTCTATTAGTATCATTGTCTATATAGTCAATTTTAACACTATCTATTAGGCCTGTATATTCCCATTTTATAGTATCTGTTTCTCCACGAGACCATATAGTATCTTTTTTCGGTTCATTAATAATAATTCTATTATGAAATATATTGAAAGGAATTTTATTATAGGTTATATTATCGTTATTACTCCATATTTTAATATAACAGCTATCAGCATTTGTGTCTGGAACTTCCCATGTATATTGGTTGAGAGAAGCATCAATATCATTAGCAATTTCATGAAATGTTTTGTTGTTGTCCAGTGAATAGGCTATATTGATTTTTGATATATCATCAGGTGCAGACCATGTTATTTCAAGATTAGTATTGAGATTAAGAGCTATTCTATTTTTAGGGCTAAAAATTATTAAATAGGCCATAGAAAATAAATCTTGTTTAATATTTACAAATAATAGAGAAGAGTCTGAGGTTTTGCCATTTACAATTTCATCGTGGTTATAATTATCAAACACTCTTGTCTTTTTAAAATTGTGACTTGCAACAATATTAGGAACCAAACCATCACTTTCCATACCCATATCTTCTTTTAATATATATGCAAAGGTATTATAAATGATATTGTTTTCTGAATATGGAGGGGGATTATATGAACCATCTATCTTTCCAAAATAAGCAATTATTTTATTGTCAAATGAATTATTAGCATTCAGCTGTTCAAGAAATATATTTCGTTCTTCTGAAAATTTGTTATAATCTAATAAATTATCAGAATTATCCCAATGTAAATCTACTCTATTATAGTCATTATATCGTATATCATAAAATAAAGCCTGATCCAGTAATTTTATGGCTTCCTGTCTTGTAGAATCGATTTTATCATCTCTTGCTGGGCCATTTCCCAGGGGAGTACCATGAATTGGAGCTCCGAGAGTAATGAGAAGTTTTACTCTACTGCCACATTTTTGATCAGCCCATTTGCCAGTTGAAAATATTTGATTTTCCATGAAACTTTTAGTAATAACCCCTCCCAGATCATATCCAATTATGAATAATTCTTTGCTTGCAAATGTTGAGTCCATTGAGTCCATTTTTTCTATTTTATTTTTTAATATATTGGCAATTTCTTCTGTAGATATTAGATTACTATAATAATTGACTGTATAAATTATAAAAGCATCTTGGAGATCAGAGTCATTATAATAGAAATCTAAAAAATTATCCCATTGATGTGTTGAAGGAGTAGCTGCTCTTTCAGATGTATTTAATCCGTGTATGAGTAATAAAATATTTTTGTCTTCAATTTTCTGAGTATCAACTAATGGAGCAATAGAAACAGTATCTTTAATAATTTTAGTATTAAACATCAATGGAGTAGCCCAGTCACTTGTATCATTTCCAGCTATCGCACATACTGTCCAATAATATGATATACCTTGTGATAGTCCAGTTATAGTAGTTGTAGTATCTTTTATATTATCTATATATATAGAATCATTATTGTTATATAGTTTTAATCTGAAGATAATAGAATCTCCAGTACCATTATAAATCCAACTAAATCGAGGATTAGGAGAGACAGCATCACCATTAGGAGATATGAGTATAGGCACTGACATTTTTGATTTAAAATTTACTATAGTATCTTGGCTGATAGAATTTAAAACAATATATTGTGGATTAAATTCTCTGCCTTGTTTTATAGGTGTTAATATGTAATTCCCATATTTAAAAGCTAAGAATTCATAATAGCCATCTTGATCAGTATAAATAGTATCTATAGCTGTTTCTTTTAGCATTACCATAACATTTTCTATTGGGCTGTTAGTGATACTATCTGTTATATTTCCATAAATTTTTATTCTTGAATTGTTACCATAAAACGTTATTTCTACATCATTATTATTTATTGTTACATAATTGTTCGTTGGTTCAAAAATATAATTTGTATCAATAGGTTCGATTAGATATTCTATATGATTTTGAAGTTTTACTTGAACAATGCCATTCGAATTTGTTTTTACTGTATCTATGTAAGATCCACCCATTATTATTATATTAATATCCTTTATAGGAGTAGAATCTATTTTTGAAAAGATTTTTATTGTTAATTTAAATAAATATTTTATTGCAAGAAAATTTGCAGTAGTATCTTTATTAACTTTGGTAAATGTTTGATATCTGGGTTCGAAGGTATAATCTTCTTTATGAGGAGTAATTATAAATGAACTATTTTTTTGTACATTAAACGAATAATAACCATTTATATCTGTTGAAATTGTATCGATAATAGAACCAGATATAATGAGCTTAACATATGGTATTGGCTGATTTAGACTATCTTTTATAGTTCCTGATATTGTTACAATGGTTGATTCTCCTGTAAAATTTTTTATTATATCTGTTGTAATATTTATTACTGTATCTGAAAGAGGGGTGAATTCATAATTAATTTTATGCGGAGTTATTATGTAATTTAATCCTGATGAAACATTAAAAGCATAGTTACCACTGGCATCTGTCTGTGTAGTATAAGTAGTAGTATCGCCAACAATACCTACTATAACAGTTACATTTGGTATTGGCTGATTTAGATTATCTTTTATAGTTCCTGATATTGTTACAATGTTTTTTTGGCCTGTAAAATTTCTTATTATATCTGTTGTAATATTTATTACTGTATCTGAAAGAGGAGAGAATTCATAATTAGTTTTATGCGGAGTTATTATATAATTTAATCCTGATGAAACATTAAAAGCATAGTTACCACTGGCATCTGTCTGTGTAGTATAAGTAGTAGTATCGCCAACAATACCTACTATAACAGTTACATTTGGTATTGGCTGATTTAGATTATCTTTTATAGTTCCTGATATAGAGTTAGTTATAAAATCTTGAGCATAAATTTGTGGAATTATAATATTTGAAAATAATAAAATAACAACTAACAAAATATTTTTTTTCATTTTTTACCCCCAATAGAAAAAATTAATTTGGCTAAGTTCCCTATTTCTAATTTTATAACCTCAAAAATATATAAAAAAGTTTTTTAATATTTAGGGTTAATATAAATAAGAATATTAATTTTCAAAGTATATAAGAAAATATCCCAAAAAACTAAAAAAGAATTATTTTTTCTTTTATACCCTTCTATTGATAGTATAGAAAACTTAGAAGAAAAAGTCAATAAAAAAATATTCAGCTATTTTTTTCTAATTTGTTATTTTATAGCATAATATCTAAACAAAGTATTGTTATTATTGCTTAATAAAAGTCTGGCATTTTATTTTGACATTTTATTAAGTATTTGACCATATTAATTATTTTCCTAAGTTATTTATAATTTTATGTTGACAATTTGTAATAGATATTTTATAATATTAAAAATTTTTTTTAAAAAAAATCAAATGGAGGTATAGATGAGTTTTAACATTGTTGTGTTGGCGAAGCAGGTACCTGATACAAAGAATATATCAGGTAAAGTGATGAAAGAAGATGGTACTGTCAATAGGGCAGCGTTACCTGCTATTTTTAATCCAGAAGATTTAAATGCTTTAGAAGAAGCATTAAAGATTAAAGAAAAATATGGTGCAAAGGTTACAGTAATAACTATGGGACCACCCAATGCAGCTGAGATTTTGAGAGAATCTTTATATCGAGGAGCTGATGATGTTGTTTTAATCTCTGATAGGAAATTTGCTGGGTCAGATACTTTAGCTACTTCATATATTTTATCTCTGGCTATTAAGAAATTAGGCCAATTTGATATTATTTTAGCTGGAAGACAGGCAATTGATGGTGATACTGCACAGGTGGGGCCACAGACTGCGGAAAAATTGAAAGTTAATCAAGTATCTTCAGTTGACAAAATAATAGAAGTTACTACAAATTATGTAGTAGTGGAGCATTCTTTGGTTGATGGATATGAAGTTGTTAAGACTAAATTACCAGTTTTATTGACAATTACATCCGAAGCTAATACTCCAAGACCTCCTTCAGTAAAAAAAATATTAAAGTATAAAAATATTGTTACAGAATTAGAAAAGAAAAATTATGATGAAGATTATATAGATTCAGATAAAAGAAAAAAAGATTTTATTAAAGTGTTTAATATAGAAACTATTGGAGCTGATCCTGCGTATTGCGGTTTATCTGGTTCTCCGACTAAGGTTAAAAAAATTGAAAGTGTTGTTTTGGAATCTGCAAGTGTTAAAAAGATTGAAAATACAGAAGAGGGGTATAGAAGTCTAATAAAAGAATTAATGGAAGAACATATTTTAGGATAGGGGATTATTATGGCTAAAAAAGAAGTATGGGTATTTATTGAACAAATAGACGGTAAAATTTCTGATGTAAGTCTGGAATTATTAGGTAAAGCTAATTATTTAGCTCAAAAATTAGATGCTTCGGTCGGCGCTGTTTTGCCAGGATATAAAGTAAGTAACTTAGTAGAAAAATTATATCACTATGGTTCAGATATAGTTTATTTAATAGAAGATAAAAAATTAGAACACTATACTACACTTCCTTATGCAAAAGTTGTTTGTGATGTTATAAGGGAATATAAACCGGAAATTGTTTTATATGGAGCAACAACTTTAGGTCGGGATCTTGCACCACGAATAGCATCGGAGCTTAGGGTAGGACTTACAGCAGATTGTACAGATTTAGAAATAGGCGATCATAAATCTTATGATGGGAAAGAATATAAAGATATTTTATATCAGATCAGGCCAGCATTTGGAGGAAATATTATTGCTACAATTGTTTCTCCAGAGCATAGGCCACAGATGGCAACAGTTCGTGAAGGTGTGATGAAGGCTTTAGAGCCTGATAAAAGAAGAAAAGGGAAGGTTATTGAAATAAAGGCTGAGATTCCAGATGAATTAATGTTGACTGAAATTATTAAAAAAGTAAAACATGAGAAGACAGTTGATTTAAAATCAGCTCAAATTATTGTATCTGGTGGAATGGGAGTTGGTTCTAAGGAAAATTTTCAATTAATATATGAGCTTGCAGAAGTATTGGGTGCGGAGGTTGGCGCATCGAGAGCAGCTGTTGATGCGGGATTTATTTCAAAAGATCATCAGGTGGGACAAACTGGAACAACAGTAAGGCCAAAATTATATATTGCTGTCGGTATTTCTGGTCAGATTCAGCATGTAGCTGGCATGAAAGAATCCAGTCGTATTATTGCGATTAATAATGATCCCGATGCTCCTATTTTTGATATTGCCCATTATGGTATTGTTGATGATTTAAATAATGCTATCCCAAAGTTTATCGAAGTATATAAATCTCTTAAAAAATAAGGAGAATACCGATGCCTAATTTTTATAAAGATAATCCAGATCTTATTTTCCATTTAAAGAATCTTGATCTGGATAAAATTATTGAATTAAAGGAAGATTATTTTAAAGATAAAGATAAATTCGATTATGCACCAGTTGATATTGAAGATGCTAAGGATTCTTATGAAAGAATATTAGAAGTGGTTGGAGATATTGCTGGAAATGTTATTGAACCGAATGCGGCATCTGTTGATGAAGAAGGTGCACAATTAATTGATGGTGAGGTTGTTTATGCCAAAGGGACACAGGAGGCGTTAAAATTAATCAAACAAGCAGAACTTACAGGGATAACAATGCCACGAAAATATGGTGGTTTGAATTGTCCATTGACAATTTATGTTATGGCAATTGAAATTGTATCAAGAGCAGACGCAGCATTTATGAATATTTTTGGTTTGCAGGATGATATTTCCCATACTATTTTAAAATTTGGTGATGAGGAAATAAAAGATAAATATTTGCCATTATTATGTAGTGGAGAGGTAACCTCTTCTATGGCTTTAACTGAGCCAGATGCCGGAAGTGATTTACAATCAGTTATGCTTAAAGCTTATCAAGATGAAAATGGTAATTGGTATTTAAAGGGAGTGAAGAGATTTATTACAAACGGTAATGGTAAAATTTCGTTAGTACTTGCTCGTTCTGAAGAAGGCACAAAAGATGCGCGTGGTTTATCTATGTTTCTTTATGAACGAGATGATAAAATGAAAATTAGAAGAATAGAGGATAAATTAGGAATACATGGTTCTCCTACATGTGAATTACAATTTAATGATGCCCCTGCAATATTAGTAGGAAAAAGAAAAATGGGGCTTATTAAATATGTAATGTCTTTAATGAATGAAGCAAGAATTGGTGTGT
>CAYLKS010000047.1:0-21569 GCA_964384205.1 uncultured bacterium
TTTTTGATGACTCCAAAGAGTCGACAACCGAGAGCGAATCGAAACAAATTCTTGTCTGAAAAACGTTACGAAGCTTTTTGATAGTAAAGCATTGTGTAACATTTGTCAATAACTATTTTTAAAAAATAAAAAAAAGAGTGGCGATTTCCCTGTCACCTGAAGGAGACAGTCCCTCGCCGAAATTTTTATGGATTTTTACAATCGATTAAGCAAATTCGGACTCTATAGAGTGTAATTTAAAGGAGGTTTTTGATGGTAACGGTCAAAAGTAGTTCATTGGGAAAAACAAAAGTCTTAATTTGCAACGATTCGTTAACAGAAACTTCTATTGAAGTTTCTGTAATATCCAATGGAAAGAAAAGAAAGGAGAAAATAAATTTAGAATCGTATCAAATTTTGCCAAAATCATTTCCCGAAAAAAGGTTTTTTGCGATTTTTGAACATCCACAATATGTGTACATCGATTAAATTCACACTACGAACAGCTAAAGAAAAGAGGGCTTCCACACATTTGAGGGGTTTTTAGTGGGCACTCGTTGAGTGCTCACTAAAAAATATTATTTTTAATATAAAAATATTTTTAGAGGTGATAATATTTATTATTTAAAATACCGCATAAAATACAGTCATATTTTTGATATCCTTCGACAACAAAAAAAGAAGAAGATAAATTTTTTTATAGACCTTCAAAACATAGCCAGAGGTCTGTATAACAAACAGCTTATCCTGATGGAAATCAGCCGTTATATTGAAAATAATAAAATATCAAATATATTTATAGAAGAATTAAAAAATTTTCTAAATAATTTATATTCTGTTTTTCGTTTTTATGATCCATATTTTATAATTTTTTATGATAATGGAAATTGTCAGCAAAATAGAATGATTCTTTCTAATTATAAAGAAAATAAAATTAAAACTCATGGAGAATTTATAGACGATAGTGATTTATATATATTTAGAAAAATCAAAAAATATTATTATATTGAAATATATAAACAGTTTCAAAAAAAAGATTTGAGTACTGTTTATTATTCTGAAAAATATGAAACAGATTTTATACCAGAATACTGTATAAAAAATAATATATTCGATTCAAATGATGATAATATATTAAATATTATACTTTCGGTTGATAAAGATTTATTACAAACATGTAAATATAAAAATACCATTTTATATGCAACAACATTTAAATCATCGAGAACTGGAAAAAAACAGATTAATTTTGGCATTTATAATGATTATAATGCAATTAGTTATTTATATGATAAATTTAAAGTAGGTATATTAACGGCGAAATATATTCCTCTTATATTAGCAATTTCTGGAGACAAAGCAGATAATATTGCTGGTGTGAAAGGTTTTGGAGTAGCAAAATCATGTAAATTAATTATTAATAATAATCTCCCGCCAGTTTTAGTTAAATCGGATATAGATCAATATCCTAAAATTATTAAAGATAATTTTGATTTAATTGATTTAAATTACAAGGTAATCTCATTTGAAGAGCAAATGAAAAGAATTAATTTTTAAAGTATACAAAAGGAGAATATAGTGGACAATACTGAAATAAATTCTGAACTTAGAGATATGTTTAACGATTTGATTAACGATGGTTTTCTAAAATTTCATTTATGTAAAATTGTTTTAGGTGCACAAAGAAACGCACAATTTGAAAATTTACTTCAAGGGAAATTATTGGGAATACAACCTTTAAATCAAATTTTTAAAAATTTGGGTTATTCTTTAAACTTGGTTCCTATTCCAATTAATAATAGTGAGAAGAAAGAAATAATTAATGATCTATGTAATGATTTATTTTATGATATTAGAATTAAATTAATTGAAATTTTAGAAAACACTAATCGTAAAAGTAAACATTATGAGATGATTAATGATATGTCGAAACAAATTTTAAAAGAAATTTTTGAAGATTCAATTGATCCAAAAGTTTCTACAATTGACGGGGATAAAAAAAATGGCACAGACTTGGAATGATGTTTTAGATTTTATAAAATTAAAATTAGGAGCAAAAATAAATCTTGTTGAGTTATCTGATGAGGAATTAAAAAAAAACATCAGTCAACAAGTTTTACCTTATTTTTCACAATATTCACCAAAGAAAAAATTTGTTTCAATTGATAGTAATAATTTAATACCACAAGTTAAAGATAAACCACGTTTCATGTATAAGTTACCAGTTGAAGATGATGATTATATTATTGATATTTTAGATGTATATGTAACTTCATCTGATGTTGGAACTAATATTTCAACAGAACTTTATGCTTTTTCAAGTCGTGAAGAAGCAATGGACCTTGTTGTTAATAATAGTTTTATTGATGCTATTAAATCGTTAGGTATTCGAAACACTTGGGAATTTATACCTCCAGATACATTAGTCTTTGATGTTGAAATTAAATTTGGATTAGTTGTTTATAATGTTCCTCATTCAGATCTTAATACTATTAAACCAGATATTTATCATATTATTTTTAAACCATTATGTTTAGCAGAAACGAAACTTTGGATTTATTCAATAAGAAGTAAATTTGAAGGTTTAAATACACCATTTGGTGCGATTAATTTAAATTTCCAACAACTAGCTCAAGAAGGCATGCAGGAAAAGGAAAAAGCCGAACAATTGTTAATTTCATTACCTCCAGATAAACTTGTCGAAATTTGTTGAAGGAGAATTTTTGTATGCAACAACAAACATCACAACTTGAAAACATTTTTACATATTCGTTTCCTGGAAATCATTTACTACAAATTTCATTAGTTAGGCAAGAAACTGAAAAATCATATAAAAAAGAAAATTTTTTCTTTATCACGTTAGCTCCAGGTGAAACATCTCAACAAGATGGTATTCGAACTTTTAATTTTAATAATAGATTCACGATGAAAGTCGAATGTGATCGTTTAATGAGTTTAGGTCATGCTATTCGAAGTTATGCAAATGATTTAATTGATAGAAGTGGAAAATTTTCAATTTTCACTGATTCATCAAAATCGCAATACAGTCAATTAAATGGAACAACAACAAAAACAATATTTTTAAATAGAAATATAGATAAAAATGGCAATCCAGAAATTTGTTTAATTTTTAAAATCGGTCAAAACAAAGGTTTAGCGTTTAAAACAACACCACCAGCTAGTTTAGCTATTGCTGATGTTATTTCATTTATGACTAAAAAATGTTTAGAACTTGAGTTTAATAGAAACAATATTGAAATTAAACCAACAACAGCAGATTTTTCTAATCAACAAATCGAACAATTATCTAATAATCAATCACAACAACAAACAGATTACGAAAAGAAAAAAGTTCAAGATAATTTTACACAATTTTTTAATAATCAATTTTAATTTTTTAAAAAGAAGATAAGTTGGGAAACTGTCGTTATTACAAATAGGAAGCTTTAACATTAGAGCTTCTAAAAAGATAGTTCAAGGAATATTGCCAGTCTTTACAAAAATTGTTACAACTAAAAACAGCGTTACAGCTAAAACCGTGGGTTTCCACACTTAAGGAGATTTTTGATGAAAGAATTAATTATAGAGTGTTCACGTCAAGAAGTTATTGAAAATTTGGATGAAATAATCACAGAATCAATTAAAAAAATTGTTCCAAAATCTACAGACAGTTACATTTCAAAAAGAAGTAACCGTAAAAAAATGTTAGAGAAATTTGGCGAAAAAGCATTTCTTGATCCAGACAAACTTGCTTTTCCTGTAATGAATAAGAATGGAAAATACGATTGTGGTTTGATTTATGCTGCAAGAGCTAGAGCGTTACAATGGAAAGGAAAAAAACCAGGATATCAAGAAATTGCTGATAAAGCAGAAGAGTTATACAAAGAACATAATTGTTCGAAAAAAACACATTTAAAAATTCATGATATTAAAGAAAACTTGGAATTATTAGATTTACTTCAAAATATTCTTTAGAAACAAGTAATGTTTTCATATGTTCATACTACTTCAAAATTAATAGTAAACAATTCAAGAAAAAGATTTTTAGATATTTTTATAAAAAATTATCTTTTTTCTTTAATTGGAGGTTTATCTCAAAAAGAGTTTGGATTTGATACATTATTTAAAATATTAAATAAAATATCAAATTTCAAAAATTCTCTTAAAGATGATCAACGATTATTTATTGATAGTGGAGGATATTCAATTATTAAAGGTGATGTGAATCCGAGAGATTTACAAAAATTTATTGAATGTTATAATATTTTTCTAAAAGATTACGCTGAAACAAGTTGTGATAAAATTTTCAGTTTAGACATTCCAATTTTTTTGAAATATCCTTCATTTAATAAGAAAAAAAATATATATGAAATTAATAAAAAATCTTTAATAGCATCAAAAAAAATATTAGATAAAAATAATAAACTTTATGATAAATTTATCTTTGTATGGCAATTTAAAATTTTAAATCAATATTTTATATGGAATAAACTTTATAATGAAATATTTAAAGAAGAAAAACAAATAAAAAATTTTGCAATAGGTGGAATGGTCGGTTTACGTAAAGTATCTAACATAAAATTTAGTCCATTTATATTAATGTTTTATAAATGTTTAAATTTGATTATAAATAACGGTCATAAACAAAATTGTATTCATATGTTAGGTATAAATTTTATTCCAGATCGATTTACTATGGTCTTTTTATCGTTACTATCAGATAATTATTATTTTCATAGTGAATCACAAAATGTCGAAGTTTTATATGATAATATACATTATAGTATTGCAGGATTTTTTAGAATCCGTAATTTGAAAATGATATTTAATAAAAATAACAAACCAATTTTAAAACATGTTTGTTACGATTCAGATTATATTGTTTCAATTTTTGAAAACAAAGATAAAGAAATAGCAAAAATGCTGAAAGACGAATTAAATAATTTGAGTGAGAAAAAACAATTTAATGATCTTGAGTTTTTTGCTATATTGAATGTTTATAAACAATTGTATGTTGATTATATTTTATTAAATTTAATAAAAAAATATAATATTGTAAAAATATTCACAGAAAGTAAAAATTTTAATACATTCAAACATTTTTATATAAAAATATATAATATGATGTTAATAGATTATCCATTTATATTCAAAGATTATAATGAACAAATTCTTTTGAATTTTAAATACATTTTTGGATGTCATAAATGGTTAATGAATGATCGATCCGAACAACAGTTTGAAAAGATCAATCAAAAATTTATAACACATATTAAATTTCCAAATATTTTAAATTAAAAGAAAGGACAAAAAATGTTTGAAAAATTAATCGTAACACTAATCGTAACAGGCGTATCAGTTTATCCTAAAACTGTTCCGACAGTAACAGTAATTGGTAGAGAAATTCAAAATTTGGGGAAATTGAACGTAACAGCTTACACGGCTTCGGTTGAAGAAACGGACGATACACCATTTATCACAGCATCAAATCAGCAAGTACGTGTTGGGATATGTGCGCTTTCCAGAGACATTGAAAAAGATTTTGGTTTGAAATTTGGAGACGAAATTATCATCGAAGGTCTTGGAAAATTTGAATTTCAAGATCGAATGAACAAAAGATTGAAAAAACATGTTGATATATTTATGTCATCAAAATTCGAAGCATTTCAATTTGGAAGAAAAAAGTTAAATGTAAGTTGGTTAAAGTATAGAAGAAATCTTCGTTAGATTAAATCAAAAAAATAATTTTTTAAAAAGAAAGGGTTTTTGTAGATTCTTGCAAAAACCCTTTTTAAATATTTTTTTGATAATCCGTTACTGGCTAAAAAACAGCGTTATGGCTAAAGCCAGGGGTTTCCACGCTTGAGGAGGTTTTTGATGGCTTAAAGCCTAAAACCTAACTAAAGCCAGGGGTTTTCAAGCTTTGGTAGATTCGCCCACAGAATTTTCCTGTACAATTAATTTTTTGTTAAGAAAAAAAAGGATCAGAAGAATGGTAATTAATCAATTAATTGAAAAAACTTTTCAAGGTGAAGGAAACGAAGTTGGTAAATTATCAACTTTGATTAGATTCTCTGGTTGTAATTTAAGATGTCCGTTTTGCGATTCAAAACAAACTTGGGTGACTGATAATGCAAATTTATATATAGATGGGTTTAATATTAAATCATTAGTAACAAAAATCAACAATCTACACACACATAATCTTATCTTAACTGGAGGTGAACCATTCTTAAATATTAATAATTTATTATTTTGGTATTTAATAAAAAATACTTATAGAAATAAAACAATAGAAATAGAAACTAACGGTACTTGTATTTCAAAAATTAGAACGTTAGAAAAATATAATGTAAAAATTGTAATTAGTCCTAAATTTGACGAAAATTGCTATATTAGTAATACTAAATTTGATGAAAGTATATTATATTCTTTTGATTATGATAATTTTATTATTAAATTTATTTATTATCCTGAAATTGAAAAAAGAATTAAAGACTTTATTAGAAAAGCAAATATAAATCGTAATAAAATATATCTTGTACCATTAACTCCAACATTATCAGATAAAAATTTTCAAGAAATTTATAAAATAAATTTTATTGTAACGGCAAAAAAAGCGATTGAATTTGGAGTTAATTTTTCACCAAGAATTCAAATTGATTTATTTAAAGGTGATCATCAAGAAAAATTGTAGTCAGCAACCCCACGGCTAAAGCTGGTAGTTTCCACGCTTGAGGAGGTTTTAGGTGAAACTTAATTTATTAGATATTGACGATTTTATTAAAAGAAAAAACTTGATGGAAGTTTTATCTTCACAAATATTTCTTTCGAAAAATAAACTTGATCCTGAAGGATTATTTTCTGAAAGTATTTTTGGACTTATCGGATCTAACAAACGAAGACTTAAATTTGCATATATAAATTTGGTTAGAGAGTTTATTCATCCAGAAACCTGGAGAATTATACTTAAATTAGATCCAAAATTTTCAAAAATAATTTCGGAAAAAGAAAAATTTGATTTTATTAATGGAGAGTTTATACCGAATGAAAACGGTAAAACCGGTTTGTCATTTTTTATTAATAGTTTTAAAGACATAGACTTTACAAAACTCTCAGCGAAAAAAAATAAAGATATAGATTTTGTTAAAAAAAATCTGGATAAAATTTTAATTACCAAATTTTTAGTATTACCAGCAGGTTTAAGAGACATTCAATTATCAAGTTCTGTTCATACTAAAATACAATTTTCAGATATTACAAATTTATATCGATCATTAATACAACAAATCAAAATAGTTTCCGATAAAGATTTAGAATTATCTATAATTGATCAAGTAATGATACAAGTTCAAAACATATTATTAAAAATCAATACTTGGTTTAAAAATCGTTTGAAAGGTAAATATGGTATAATTCGAAATGCGATGATTAAAAAATCAATAGATTATTCTGGTAGATTTGTTATAACAACTGATAATAAAATTCCTATGAATGAAATTGGATTGTCTTGGCAAAATCTTCTAAAATTATTTGAGCCTTTTGTGTTACATGAATTATTTAAAAAAAATAATGATGGACTTAAACTTATTCAACAAAATTTGGATAAAAATGAAAAAGTAGATATTTTTCAAGTCAAAAAGTTTTTAACAAGAATAATTTCAGATCCAACAATTGTTAATGAACCATTAAAGGAATATTTTATTAATATTATTAAAAAAATAACAAAAGATAAATTAATTGTTTATAAACGTGATCCTGTAGAAAATCGTGAAAGTTGGGTAGCATCCAATATTAGAGTTTTAGACGAAGGTTCTGTATTGAAAGTTAATCCATTAAATCTTCCACGAACTGGTGGTGATCATGATGGTGATGTATTTGCAGTAGCCAGTTTATTTACGAATGAAGCACAACAAGAAGCAAAAGAAAAACTTCACCCATTTTCAATGAATATGTGGTCTTCAGTTTCATCATCAAATAAAATTCCTTATTCTATTGATATGGATGCTGCAACTGCAATTTACGCAGCAACAAAAAATTAGATTTTACATTTCGATCAAAGTCAAGAGTTTTTTTTCACATTTTGGAGGCAGGCAAGGAAATTGCCTGAATTTTTATGATATCAATTAAAGAAAGTTTAGAAGGTTTTTTTGGAGTTCCTTCTAAAAATATTCCTCATAATATTCCGAAATCAACACCATCAGATGTAACAAGTAATGTCTTTGTCCACAGTCATTGCGATCATTTGAGAAGTGAGCAACAATTAATAATTCGCACAATCATAACTAACGATGTGTTTGTGAATATGTCTGCTGGAGGTGGAAAAAGTTTACCATTTATTTGTTATTGGTTAAATAATTTATTAAATATTAACGTTATGCACACAAAAATACCCTCTACAATTCGTAATTTAACATTTCTTGAGAATAGTAGAAATATTCCAAAGTTATTCTGGACAGTTCCAACTAAAGCTCTTGCGGTTCAAATGTACGATGAAATGTGTGAAAATATTAAAAATATTTTGATGCAATATATTCAAAAAATGTCAAAAATCGATGAAAATATTCAATCAGAAAAACATTTTTGTTTAAGTGTCGATAAAATAATTAATTTGTTGAATTTGACTAATCTTATTCCTTTAAATAATAATCTTCTAAATTTAATTAGAAATAAACGAACAATAATTTATAATTATTCTGAAGAATATTACACACAACAACAAAATCAGTTAATAAATAACATTCAAACATTTATACTACAGAATATTGATAAACGTGTTAAATCATTAATTTATTTACAAACTGGTGATGGTTCAAGAGGAATAATTAATAAAGCAATAGTTTTTATTTCCATACATCAATCCGCACCAAATTTGATATTTAAACATGTTATTGAAAATTTAAGTTTATTCATAATAGATGAAGCTCATCAATTAACTTATCATTATAAAGATGAAGAACAATCAAAAGATATAGCATTGGCTATCTATAAAGTATTCGATCATTTTTATAAAAATAATACTATTCGATTTGCTATGATTTCTGGAACAATTAATAATTCTTCAGCAAAAAAACTAACTGAATTTTTAAATATGACTTTTAATAGAAAATTTAAAAATTTGTTATTGCCTGGAAAAAATGAAACACCAATATCTGTAGTTATAAACGACAATTTATCATTTCAACAAAAATGGCCGAAATTAATTGCTAGTTATATTAAGAGAAAACAACCATCAAATTTATTTATTCTTTATTCTGTCAGACAAATTGGACAATTAGCAGAAAAAGTATTAAAACTTGTAACACCGATAACATTATCAAATATTGATAGTGTATCAACTTATGGTTCTCCAGTTAATAGATTATACCACAACACTATAACAAATCAACCAAAAACACTATCTGATACTGTTTTACCAACCACTCCAACAACTGCTGTAGCAAATAGAATTCAAAATCCTTTGCTACGTAAATGTGTTAATGCTGGTTTTGGTTTTGATTATGGTAAAAAAACAGATAAAGAATACGGACCAATTACACTTGAAGATAAAAAGTTTGTATATGATTTATTTACCAGAAAAAAAATATATTTTCTAATCGCAACTGATTCATTAGGTGTAGGACTAAATATATCTGCACAAAGAATGTTTATTCCAAGTATTAAAACTTTTTCACCTCGAACAAGTGAAATGAAAAGAATTCAGTTTCAAGATATGGTTCAAATAATTAATCGTGTCGGACGAGGAAAATTCTCAAATGCAACAATCCACACAGTAGAAGAAAATGTAGAATATATCATATCTGCTATTAACGCTACTGAAAATGATTTTAATATAACGAATATTTATCAATTTTTTAAAAATAAAAATATAATGAGAGAATATTTTCTTTCATTATTTAAAAGATTTTGTAATACACCATTAGTTAAAAAAATTTACGGTCAACCAAGAATTAGAAAGTTGTTTAATTGGAGGAGGGAAATGTAAAGTGGATAAACTGGACGAAATATATAAAATGCAACAAAATCTTAACAAGTATATAGGAAGAGATACTGTTTCAAGTAATATCAAACAAAATTGGCTTTTTGACTATTCTGAAGCTTTGGAAGCAGAAATTCGTGAGTTAAAAAATTGTTGTTTATGGAAATGGTGGGTTAAAGAATTTAAAGACAATCAAGAAGATCAATTTAATAAAATAATTGATTTTGATAATGCTAAAATTGAGGCTATTGATTGTTTGCATTTTCTTATTAGTATATTTCAAATACTAGATATGTCTCCTAATGACATATTCGAAATATATAAAAAAAAATATATTGTGAATATTCAAAGACAAGATAATAATTATTCAATAGCGAATAAAACTGAAAAAGATAATCAATCTATTTTTGAAAAAAAGGAGTAAAAATAAACATGCCCACATCAAAAAATCAAGATCCATATGAAGGTATTGTTAATGTTAAACAAAATGCAAAAATTTTCAACAAAGATGGAAAAGAAATATTTTCAAAACAAGTTTTGTTCCCTGATTATTTTGAGTCTCAAGATATAAATATTATAACGAATAAATATCTGTGTAACGAGTCAAAAAAAGAAGAAACATCATTATTTCAAATGATTGATCGTGTAAGCAATGAAATCGTAAAATATGCTAAAAATGATAAATATTTTGAAAAAAAACAAGATTTAAATAATTTTGAATACAAGTTGAAATATTATCAAATTAAACAATTTTTTGCTTTTAATTCACCAGTTTATTTTAATGTAGGTTTACATGATAAACCACAATCAAGTGCTTGTTTCATTCTTTCAATTGAAGATAGTTTGCAATCGATTTCTGATGTTGGTAAACAAGAAGCCAGAATATTTAAAAAAGGATCTGGTAGTGGTGTTAATTATTCAAAATTAAGAAGTTCTTATGAAAAAGTAACAGGTGGCGGTACAGCTAGCGGACCAATTAGTTTTTTAAAATCTCACGATTGTCTTGCAGGTGTTATAAAATCTGGAGGTACTCTTAGAAGATCAGCTAAAATGGGAATTTTAAATGTTGAACATCCAGATATCAAATCCTTTATAAATTGTAAAGAAAAAGAAGAATTAAAATTACAAATTATCAAAGAAAGTAATTTGTTTGATGAAAAAAATGATTTATCTAATGAAGTTTATTTTCAGAATACAAATACTGCCGTTCAAGTTTCTGATAAATTTATGAAATCGGCTATTAAAAAAGAAAAATATTGGACTAAAACTATTAAAGATAACAAAAATTTCAAACAATACTATGCTAATGAAATTTTATATTCTATAGCTGAACAGATATGGAAAAATGGTGATCCTGGTTTACAATTTAGAGATCAAATAAATGCTATGCATACTTGTAAAGAATCAGGTAATATTGAAGCTTCGAATCCATGTAGTGAATTTGTTTTTCTTAATGATTCAGCTTGTAATTTAGCAAGTATAAATCTTATTAAATTTTTTGATAAAAAACATCAATATGATGATTATTCATTTGATTTTGAAATTTTTGAAGATGTTATTCAAACAGTTATAACGGCACAAGATATTTTAATTAATAATTCGTCTTATCCTTCTGATAAAATCACCGAAAATAGTATTAATTTTCGTCCACTTGGATTAGGTTTTACGAATCTTGGTGGTTTATTAATGAAACTTGGAATACCATATGATAGTTATGAAGGCAGAACAATAGCTTCAGGATTATCAGCATTAGAAACTGGAATAGCTTATATAACAAGTCAAAAACTAGCTGAAATAAAAGGAGCCTTTAAAGAATATGATAAAAATAAACAATGTTTTTTAAAAGTAATCAATAAGCATTTAGAATCTGTTAACATGTTGACAGAAATTCAACCAAATGATAATATATTGATTCAAAATATTAAAGAATTAAATGTATTAATTTGGAATAAAATTGATTTAAATAAACCTTTTCGTAATGCTCAAGTAACTTTGATTGCTCCTACTGGAACAATATCGTCACTTATGGGAAGTACAACAACTGGAATTGAACCTGAATTTTCATTGGTTAAATATAAAAGATTATCAGAATTAGAAGGTTCGACCATAAAATATGTTAATAATGTATTGGAAGAATCTTTACGAAATTTAATATGTTCTGAAAAAGAAGTTAAAGATGCTTTAAAACAAATTATTGATGAAGGTAATGTCGATAATGTCGAAGTTTTAAGTGAAAAAGAAAAACGAATATTTGACACTTCCATTTCCAATGGAAATTCTTGTATTAATTATATGGCACATGTTAAAATGCTTCAAGCTGTTCAACCATTTATTTCAGGTTCTATATCAAAAACAATTAATGTTCCGAAAACAATAAGTATTGATGAAATATACAATTTACTTATTGAATGTTGGAAAGCCAAATTAAAATGTGTAGCAATTTATCGTGATGGTTCCAAAAGTTTTCAGCCGTTAACAATTAAAAAAGAAAAAAAACAAATAAAATCTGTTGTTAAAGTTAAAAAAAGAAAAAAATTACCACTTGATAGAAATGGAAAAATACATAAATTTAGAGTTGGTGAAGTAAAAGGTTATATTATTACCGGTTTATATGAAAACGGTAAACTTGGAGAAGTTTTTATAGCAGTATCCAAACAAGGTAGTACATTATCAGGCATCTTTGACAGTTTAGCATCGTTATTGAGTATATCTTTACAAAATGGAGTTTCATTAGTAGAAATAGTTGATAAACTTCAATATCAAAAATTCGAACCGGCTGGTTTTACTGATAATTCTCAAATAAGAGTAGCATCATCGTTAGTTGACTATATTTTTAGATATTTAGGTTTGAATTATTTAACAAAAGAAGAACAACTTTCGATTGGTTTAATCGAAAGTATTGATGAAAATAATCAACCAAAAGTTACTAAACTTGAAAGTAAAAATATTGAATTAAACATATCAACTAATCCTTGCCCAATTTGTGGTTCTCTTTTAAGAAGATTGGGAGGGGCTGGTTGTCAATTTTGTACTAATTGTTCATGGACGGATGGCAGTTGTGGATAAGATTGTTTTTATAATAAATGGAGTGGCACAATCAGGAAAAGATTCGGTTGTCACATTAGCCAAAGATTATTTATATCATAAAAAAATTAAAGTTAATAATTTTTCATCTATTGAACCTATAAAAAAAATAGCAAAATTTTTAGGTTGGAATGGTATTGATAAAGACGAAAAAACTCGTAAATTCTTATCAGATATTAAACAATTATCAATAAATTATAATGATTTTCCTTTTAAATATATTTGTAAATGTATAAATGAAGCGAATAATAGATCGGTAAACTTTATTCATTGTAGAGAAGTAAATGAAATAAAAAAAATACATAACTATTTTAAAAATATATTATATATTAAAACTATTTTAGTTAAAAGAAAAGTTAATATTCCTAATAATTATTCTGATTTAAATGTCAATAATTTTAAATATGATATTGTGATTAATAATAACGGCGATTTTGACGAATTAAAAAAGAAAACTGAAATGGTAATTTTTCAACAAGTTTGGAGGATTTTTAAGTAACAGCGTTTTTTCCCAACGACTAAAGTTGGGAGTTTTCATATTTGAGGAGGCTTTTCAACAAAAAAATGTACGAATATAAAGCAAATTTAATTAGAGTAATTGACGGAGATACAATTTTTGTAGATGTTGATTTAGGTTTTCATATTCACGTCAAATCTTATTTAAGATTTGCTCGAATTAACGCTCCAGAATTGCGATCAAAAAATCCTATTGAAAAAGAAAAAGCAAAAAAAGTTAAATATCGTGTTTTAAAATTGTTAAACAATTCTCCAATTAAAAAAATAATTGTTAGAAAATACGGCAAATACCAAAATAGATATATTTCAGAAATTATTCTTGAGAACGGAATTAATATTTCCGATCAACTTCTTTACGAAGGTTTAGTTAGTAAGTGGTAACTACTACTCTGTTAACTAAAGCAGACGGAAAAAGTCGGGAGTTTCCACACTTGAGGAGGTTTTTGGTGATATTCTACTCGATTAACGGGTGGAATATCACTAATTTTTTTTAGAGGAAAAAAAATGAAAAAATTTTCAATAATATTTTTTGTTTTAGTTTGTAGTGTCACAACAGCTATAGCAAACAATTACGAAACAATCAAAGCAATGTGGACTTATCCACCTGAAGTTAAAATAGCAGGATTTAAACTCTATCTCAATAACAAACTTATTAAAACTTTTTCTGATCCTAATTTACGAGAATGGACAGGAAAAGTACTAGTTAAAGAAGGTCAAAACACATTTGGAATTACTGCTTATACTACTAAAGGACTCGAAAGCAAACTTAGCAACAAAGTTAAAATTACATACGATTTCACTCCACCTAGCATACCTGTTTCAGTTAAAGTTAATTAATACTTAAAATTAAAAAAAAAGGAGCGGCAATCATCTTCGCCGAAATTTTTATGGACACTACAAAAAACAGATTTTCTTCCAAGTCAAATTTAGGGGTTTCCACGCTTGAGGAGGTTTATGAAAAACTTTATAGTGGAATGCAATTAGAAAACAAAATTTCATTTGCATCATCAAAAACTAAAAATAAAACAATTAACATGTCAATAGGTCGTGTTTGGTTTAACTTATTACTTCCAGACGATTTCAGGTTAGTAAACGAACCTGTTAATAAAAATGATCTTAATGATTTAATAAAAGAAATCCTCGAACAGTACGGTCCAAAAAAAGCTACAGAATTATTATCACATATTCAAGAAGAAGCTTTTAAATTATCAACAATATCACCAAGTTCTTTTAATATAGAAAGTTTGGTGCTTCCAACAGAACTGATTGAGAAAAAGAAAAAATTTGAAATTGAAGCGAATAATCTTTCTTATGATCAATACGAAGAAAAAGTAGATAAATTAACAAATGAATATTTAAAATATTTTAAAAGTTTAAATCTTCCTATTAATAATATATTAGATGGGAAAATCAAAGGTGATGCTAAAGATATGTGGAAAACATTGTTGATATCCAAAGGTTTTATAATGGATATTGAAAACAATATTAGTGAAAAACCTATAACAAAAGGACTTACTGAAGGATTTAATAATAAAGAATATTATGAAGTTGCTAAAGAAGCTAGAAATGTTTTATATTTAAAAGCTGTAGCTGTTCGTGATCCAGGATATTTAGCTAGAATATTAACAACTGCTAATGCTAATATAAAACTTATAGAAGGTGATTGTAAAAGTAAAAAATATTTTAAGATTTCTGTTGATAAAACAAAAGCTTTTCAATTATTAAATAGATATTATTTAGAAGAGAATAAAATAACTAAAATAACTAATAAAAATATTGATAATATAATTGGGAAAATTATTAAACTTCGCTCTCCTCTTTATTGTCAATCTCCAAATGGAATTTGTGAAGTTTGTTACGGTGATTTAGCTAAAAAAATAGGAACAATAAATATTGGTATTTTAGCTGGTGGAGCAATTAATGGTGTTGTTGTCAATAAAATGATGAAAGCTCGACACATGTCGAGTCAAATCGATTTAGAAAAAGTTGATTTCAATAAATTATTTGAAAAATCAACTATACCAAAAAAAATAATAAATAATTTATTTGACATACAAAAAACAAAAATATTTGCAAAAGAAAACTGTTTTGTACAAATTAAAAAATCTGATTATAATATTTTTTTAGTCAATACTGAAAAATATTATATAATACCAAGTATTTTTAATATTTATTATAATATAGGTTCAGAAACTGAATATATTACTTTACCTTTTAATTTTTTAGTTAATTTATATAAACCTTTAAATACTGTTGAAGATAATAGACAATTTAAATTAATATATGAAAAAGGTGAATTAATAATAAATCAAGAATTTATACAAAAAAATGTAAATAATTTTTTAATTATTAATAGAATGTTTGGTGGTAATTTAAAATATATGAATAAACCAGAACTTTTGGTAAATAATTTATCGGAAGAATTTCCATCACTTGATCTTGTTCATTTAGAATTGATTGTTATGAATATGTTTAGAGATAAAGATGATACTACGAAACAATGTCGTTTAACATCTTATAAAAATTCATCAGTTATAGGTCAAAGTTCATTACCATTTAAAACATCTTGGCTAAATGCATTAATATTTGAAAATATCAATAAATCGATTCAAGTTGGTCTTGTTGAGAACAAAGATGCTGAAATGAATCCAATTGAAAAATTAGTTTTAACTGAAGATTCGAAAAAAAGTCAGTAACCCAACGATGTTTGAGGAGATTTTAGGTGAAATCGAAAAATAGAGGTAACGCATTTGAAAGAAAAATAGCAAGAGAATTATCTTTATGGATGTTTAATAAAAAAGATATTTTAAGAAGACATCCAGATTCAGGTTTAACAAAAGTTAATTACGCCGGTGATATTTGTCCAGCTAATCAACTCCCTTCAAGTTGGAATAACAAATTTCCATTTTTCATTGAAGTTAAATATGGATACAAAAATAATGGAATACCAACTATTTGGAACAAAACTTTTTTAATCAACTGGTATATTAAAGCGTTAGGTGAAAGTAAAATTAATAATCAAAATAATATATTTATTATCAATAATTTCACTAATCGGAAATTTAACATTCTAACCACAGAATTGTATTTTGGCAGTCAATTGATTTTACACGAATTAAGTTTTCCTTTTACTGACTGTTTTGGCAATATATCTCAATTATTTATTTATAATTACCAAAAAATCATTTCTATTCCGTTTAAAAAATTTCACAAAATATTTTTTAGACAAGAAGACTGCCTGTCACAGGTAGGTACGATTACCAACCTCCACACTTGAGAGGTTTTTTGTAATTTTCGAAATCACTTTACCAAAACAGGAGGATAAATAATATTATGTTATTCACAAAAATTTCACCACAATCTATTATACAAAATCGTTTGCAAATAGATTGCGATTCAATATTTGTTAATGTTCCTGATTCAAAAATGAAAATTGATAAAGCTATTTATGGAAGTCAATTTTTGTTATCAAATTGTTTAGGAGTTATTTCGCCAAATAAAAATATCGAGATACATTCAAAAATCTTTAATGGAAAAGAACAATATATAGATACGAAAAAAATATTTCAATCAACAGATGATGGTAAAAAATTAAAAGTAATATCATCTTTACCTCAACATAAACAACCAAATAAAAACATTTTGGGTAAGACAAAAACAAATAATTTTTATTTTTATGATTGTTCGATATTATCACAAGCTTTTGATTTTTTATCAAAAAAAATGAATACTCATATTATGTTCGACATAATAATTAATGAATTTGAAAGTTTATATGATAAACTTAAATTTCGTTATCCTGAAAAACAAATAAATTTTATTTTATCGATTGAAAATGAAAAAGGTTTTTTATATGAATTTTTAAAATTAGCAGTCTCACAAATAAATAAAGAAGATTATCGCACTCTTAAATTTTTTGATTTATTCGTATTAGGAAATGTACCAAACAAACTTTTAGTTCCTTTATGTTATTATAAAAAAAATAAATTAGAATTAGTTAAACAAAATTTAAATAAATTATTTAAACAACTTAAAATAAATGAATTGGCTAATGATATAAAAAAATCTAAAATAGTTTCTAATAAAGAAACCGTACCTATTAAAGATAAAGCAGAAGATTCTAAGTTGAAACTTAATGATATCACTAAAATAAAAGGTGAAATTATTGAAGATAATAATCAAATTAAAATTAAAATTGATAATAATCAACTTAGAAAAATACTTCGTGATAATAAAATAACAGATCCTGATATTTTAGCTAATGTTCATGCTTGTTTAGAAGATTATATTCAAGATAATCCTGAAGAAATATCTAAGGATAAAATTCTCAATCTTATATTAAAAGCTATTCATCAAACATTATTCAATACTGAT
Source organism: uncultured bacterium (assembly GCA_964384205.1). Lineage (GTDB taxonomy): Bacteria > JAGOEH01 > JAGOEH01 > JAGOEH01 > CAYLKS01 > CAYLKS01. The sequence continues at coordinate 17,933 of CAYLKS010000047.1, forward strand.
GTTGTTGGAAAAGAATATTTAGCAAATCCTAAAATACTTCTAGAGAAAACAAAAGAAATTGATACATATCGTACACCATTAAAATTTCCTAAATTAAAGTATGTTATTGATCCTACAGATATAATTGATATTGATTACACAACTGGACAATTTAGACAAAAATTTGAATTTACAAAAACTATTCATAACAATGTAAAAAAACTTTTTAAAAGTTTGGAAAATGTATCTACACATCCTATTAAAATCGTTAGTATCAAACATACTGTTAAAGACGATGATTTAAACAGATTTATTGAATATAGTGTGAAATTAAAAAATCAGGATCAAGATGAACCATATGTTGTGAAATTTAAAGTACCTGGTATTGTTAATGACAAATATTTTAAAATTAATGGTAATAATTATATAATTTCCAATCAACAATGTTTAAAACCAATTACAAAAACAGCAAATAAAAATGTTCGTTTTCTTTCAAATTACGCAATTATAGAGTTGGAAATTGTCAACTTAAAATTTACTCCTAATGAAATAAATAGTATTATTGATTATATAAAAACTCGTTATAAAAGTTTAATAAAAAATCATGAAGACAACGTTATAACTTTTAAAGACGATTCGAAGATGTTTCTCACTAATCCTTCAACGTTATACAAAGATAAAAATAAAGAAATTATCTATGAAGATAATTTAATTAAAAATAAAAAAACTGGTGATATTATTCCTTCACAAAGAAAATATGAATTTTTCTTTGAAGTTTTTCAAGAAAAAATTTCATCAATTAATCCTGATGATAATCTTATAAAAAATATCAATTCCATACCATACTTTCGAGTTTACATGTCTGGAATTAGATTACCGCTTATATTTTATCTTTGGTCACAGAAAGGTTTAATAAGTACATTAAGTGATATGGGAATTGATTTTGAAATAACTGATAAAGAAAAAGGTTATATTTCTGTTCCTTTTAAAGATAAATTTCTTTCGATTAATCCTAAATCATTGCGAGAAAAATTGGTTGTTAATGGCTTAATGACACAAAATATATCTAAACCTTTTGAAAATTTAACAGATAAAGAAAATATTCATACGTTCATTAACAATGTATATGGTTCACGATCAATTTATCAAATTAATTTGATAACAGAAAATCAAATTGATCCTGTTACAAAAGAGTTATTGGAATTTGAAAATCTTCCAACAAATCTTCCAGCGTTACTTTCAGATGTTTGTGTTGATAAACTCCTTAATCATCAACAGGATAGTTTATCTGATTTAAAAATATATAGAAGTCGTATGAGTGAAATGGTTTTAAATGTTATGTATAGCCAAATTATGCAAGCTCATAATTTTTACAGATCAAAAGTTGAATTTGGTGATAAACAAGCCAAACTTATTTTTGATCCTGATTATATTATGAAAAATTTGATATCTGAAGGTATATTACAATACACTAGTGCTATCAACCCTTTATCAGAGATTATACTAAGTTCACAAGTAATTAAATCAGGGCCTGGTGGTGTAAGAAGTAGTTTTGCATATAAAAAAGAACACAGAAACATTCATAAATCCCACGAAGGAATATTTGGAGCTAATTCAACACATGAATCCGGAAAAATTGGATTAACTTTACGACATACATTAACACCTACAATTGTCAATAGTTATGGTTCATATGGTCAAAAATCTATTCAGAATTTATCTGGATGGAAAAGTGCTAGTATAGACGAATTATTAACACCTTTCATAAATCAAATTAATCCTGATCGATGTATTTTGGCCGTTACTCATGCTAGTCAAGTAACACCAGTAAATAATTTACAAAAACCTATTGTAAGAACAGGTGCTGAACAAATAATCCCACAATTAGCTTCAAAACGATTCGTACATAAAGCTAAAAAAGATGGTATAATTCAAAATATTGAAAATAATAAAACTTTACAAATTCTTTATGATGATAACACAAGTGAAGTTTTAGATATATCACCAAGGAAATCTCAAGCAAAACTTGGTAATTTTATCGAATTAAGTATGGAAAATTTACCTGAAGGTACTAAAGTTAAAGCTAATCAAATTATAAGTAAAACAAAATATTTTGATTTTGATGGAACTTATATGTCAGGAGTTAATCTAAATGTTGCAGTTATGAATTATATGGGTTATTCACATGAAGATTCATATTGTATATCTAAAGAGTTATCTTTGAAAACTACAACTTCAACTATTAAGAAATTAACTATAATAATTCCAACAAACACAAATGTTAATTTCATTGAAAATAAAATTAATAAAAAAATTAAAGATAATGATATATTAGTTGAATATCAAAATAAATTAAACATTTCAAGTTTTCCTGAAGAAAAATTTGATTATTTAGATGCATTTACAAGTTCAAATTTTATTGATTATACTTTAAATGATCAAAACAAAACTACTCTTCTTGGTATTAACGGCGAAATCGTTAGTATCAAAGTGTATATTAATAATCGAAAGAATTTAGATAAAAAGGTAGTTAATTTACATAATAATCTGGTTAAAGAAGCAAGAAATACTATCAAAAAACTTACTATCAAACAAACAAAAGATAAAAAAATAGTAGCTGTTGATAATCTCAATTTAAAATTCATTAAAATTGGTCGACATAAATTTAAGAATTATGAATTTGATGGTGCATTAATTGAGTATATGATAAAACAAGAGAAAAAATTGCGTGAAGGTGATAAATTATCAAATAGATTCGGAGCAAAAGGAGTAATTTCGAAAATTATAGAAGAACCTGTTAAAGGTAGTTTTACTGATAAGATTGATATTTTTATCAGTCCTATAAGTATTTTTGGACGAAAAAGTTTTGCTATGATTAAAGAATTATATTTAGGAAAAATATTTGTTAATTTAAACAAACAAATAAAAGAAATGTCAAAAAATCCAAAAACATCTGAAGATAAAATAATTAAATTAATAACTGATATTTTTGATCTAGCAACGACTGAAAACGCTCAAAAAGCTATACGTAAATCAATTGAAAAAACTAAATCAATTAAAAAAGAAATCAAAAGTGGTAATTTCGAATTATTTTGTTTAATCGAACCTTTCAAAAATGTATCATTCAATAACATTGAAAGTGCTGCTAAATTATTAAATATTCCATTAGATGAGAAGGTTTATATACCAGAATTGAAAACTTGGACAATAAAACCTGTTCCTGTTGGAGTATCTTATTTTACAATTCTTGAACATTATTCAAATGTTTTTGCTAATGTTAGAGGTAGTGAAAAATATCAAAAAACAACAGGTCAACCAACTAGAGGGAAATCAAAATTAGGAGGTCAGTCTATTGGTAATCTTGATATTTACGCATTATTACAATCAGATGCAAATAGTATAATTGAAGAATTTCGTCATTTGCGTTCGGATAATCATAAAATGAAATGGAAAACATTTAATAATATTATTGAAACAGGTAAAGCTAATCTTCCGAAAAATACAGATTTTTATGAAGGAAAAACAAAAGATATTTTTGATACTTATTTAACTTCAATGGGATTAAATATTCAATAGTCTTCCAATTTTTATTTATAATTGACTCTTTTCATATAAAAATAATTAATAAAAAATTAAATTTTTTTATATTATTTTTAAA
>CAYLKS010000048.1:0-21348 GCA_964384205.1 uncultured bacterium
TTACAGAATTTTTGTTCATTGACAACCCTTTGTTATTATTTTCTATTATATCATCAGACGGATTGATAGAAGGTTTAACTGCAGGTATATCTTCAATCATATCTGGATTTTGATTATCCAGTATATCCGCTGTATTATTAGTATTATTGATTTTTTCAGGAATATTGGAAGAAATTATTTTAGGTTGTTTCTGTGTGTTATCTATTGGGTTAATAACTTCTTTTTTTTCTGGTTCAATATCCGGTTGAATAAAAGATACACTAATATCTGTTTTTAAATTTTTAATATCTTTTACAGGACAAGTTACAAAAATAAGTAAAGCTATTAAAACGATATGAATCAAAATTGAATAGAGAAAATATTTATACTTCATTTTTTTTACTAATTGTAGAAATTATAACGTCTTCAGCACCTGCAGATTTAATTATATCAATAACCTGAATTATAAAATCTAATTTAAGTTCTTTATCTGCCTTCAACAAAATTTTAGAAATTTTCTTATCCTGAATTTGTTTAGATAATAATGGTTCCAATTCATTATATGATACAATATTTCCATTGATGAAAAATTCTTTTCTATCATTTATAGAAACAGTAATAAATTTTTTATTAATATTTTTAGCAGAACTTGATTTGGGGAGTTTGACTTTTATCCCTGTGTTGGTGACAAAAGAAGAAGATAACAAAAAGAAGATAATTAGTAGCAATATAATATCTGTTAATGAAATTGTTGAGAATGCTATTATAAGTTTTGTTTTTTTATTCAATTTCATTTTTTACATCCTGGTTTTTTAATAACTCCAAGATTTCTTTTGAACTTTGCTGTATTTCAAAAACAAATATATCAATTTTTCCAACAAGATAATTATAAGCAATTAAAACAGGAATACCGATACTTAGCCCTACAGCTGTTGTAACTAATGCTTCCCAGATTCCACCAGCAAGAATTTCAGGATTAACATTACCAGCATTGGTTTGGATAGCCATAAAAGTTTTTATCATACCAGTTACTGTTCCTAAAAAACCTATCAATGGACTTGCCGCAGCAATTGTCCCTAATATATTCATGTGTTTTTCTAATTTAAATAACTGTAATTGTGATTCTGTTTCTATAAAATCTTTTATTTCATTATATTCGAGATTTCTTTTTTTGATAATACCTTTTAAGACTATAGATACCGGTGAATTTGTACTTTCACAAATGGCAATAGCACTATCTATGTCATTATTTAAAATTAGCAATTTTAATTTATTCATAAATGCCCTTGTATTTATTCTTAATCTTTTGATTGTTATATATCTTTCGATAAAAACCGCTACAGCTATTATAGATAATATAAATAAAATGTAAACTAATATCCCACCTTTTAAGACTATATTTATTAAATTCATACTAACTCCTTTTTAAAGGTTTCTTTTTATAATAAAGTGATTTAAAATATATGTCAAGTAAAACTATATTAAAAGTAGTGAAAATCGTAGGCATTATTTTTTATGAGGAAATATTTTTTTAGATTAATTTGATCACAAGATAAGTATCATGATAATAAAATATTATGTTTCTAATTTATTTATAATAAATTGCTTGACAAATTTATTTTTTTGTATTATATATGTCAAATCCTAAGGAAAGAGAGGTATGCAGAGAGTAATTGGCAGGTAAATTTTTTATCGAAATTTTTGGCTGCCAGATGAATATTTATGATGCAAATCTGGTAGCAACTATTTTTCAACATTATGGGTTTGAAAAATCTACAAATATACATGAGAGTGAGTTTATAATTCTTCAGACATGCTCTGTAAGAAAGCATGCTGAGGATAGAATTAGAAATAAATTAGTTCATTATACAGCTTTAAAAAAGAAAAAGCCTGATTTAAAAATAATATTATCAGGATGTCTTGCACAGCATAAAGCAATAGAATTGGCAAAAGAATTTCAGGAAATTGATTTAATAGTTGGTACAGGGGAATATTTAAAAATAAAAAATTTTCTGGAAAATAGATGCAATAAAAAAATAAATATTGAGCTTGATGATAAAATTGATTATTCCGATTTATATTCAGAACAATTTTATTCAGATAGCAATGCATATATACCAATAATGAGAGGTTGCAATAATTTTTGTTCTTATTGTATTGTACCATATTTAAGAGGAAGGGAAAGAAGTAGGAAACCCCAAGATATTATAAATGAAATTAATAAATTAAATCCTAACAAATTTAAAGAAATTACATTATTAGGTCAAAATGTTAATTCATATATGTATGGAAATATAGATTTTCCGGAACTTTTACGTTTAATTGATGAAAATACGGATTTTAAAAGGATAAGATTTCTGACCTCCCATCCTAAAGATATTTCTATTAGGTTGATAGAGCAAATTGCGAAATTAAATTCTTTATGTGAGCATATTCATTTACCAGTACAATCTGGTTCAAATAAGATATTAAAATTGATGAACAGAAATTATACGAGAGAATCTTATATTGAAAAAATAAGATTGGCGAAAGAGATTATTGATAAAGTTAGCTTATCAACAGATATTATTGTGGGATTTCCAGGTGAGGATGAAGATGATTTTAAGGAGACATTGGAGCTTTTAGATATTGTTGGTTTTGAAGATGCTTTTATGTATAAATATTCAAAACGGGAAGGCACGGCTGCTGCATTGATTGAGGAGACTTTGACAGAAGAAGAGAAGGTAAAAAGGCTTAATAAATTAATTAAGTATCAGTTGGGAATTTCTAATAAAGTTTTACATAATAGAATTGGTGATATTATGGAAGTTTTGATAGAAGGTAGAAGCAAAAAAAATGAAAATGAATTTTTGGGAAGATCGAGAGAAAATATAATGGTAGTTTTCCCTTCAAATAATAAATTGAAAATGTATGATATTTGTAATGTTAAAATTACAGGAGTTTCTGGAAAAACATTAAGAGGGGAATTGATTTGAAAAGAAAGATAGAACAGATTATAGGTAGAAGAATCCCATTTAGTATAAAAATTGCGATTGACGGGCCAGCAGCTTCTGGTAAAAGTACTACTGCAAAAATATTAGCGAAGGAACTCGGTTTTGTATATATTGATACAGGGGCTATGTATAGAGCATTTACATATAAGGTGTTGAAGAATGATTTAAAAGAAACAGACATTGAAAAGATAAAAAATTTATTAGAAAATACAAATATCGATCTTTTTTATAATGATGGAGTACTTAATGTTAAAATTGATAATGAAGATGTTACAGAGGTAATACGTACCCCGAAGGTATCTTCTTTTGTTTCTGAGATTGCAGCTATTCCTGAAGTTAGGGTAAAAATGGTTCAATGGCAGAGAGAACTTGCTAATAAAGAAGATTCTATTTTAGATGGCAGAGATATAGGAACGGTGGTTTTACCAGATGCTTTTTTAAAAATTTTTATGGTTTGTTCTTTACAAGCAAGAGCAAAAAGAAGATTAAAAGAACTTAAAGAAAAGGGGATTGATATAGCTCTGGAAGATGTTATAAAAGATATTGAGAAGAGAGATAGGATAGATAGTTCAAGAAGTATGGGGCCTTTAAAACAGGCAGAAGATGCTATTTTGGTTGATACTTCTAATCTTACGATTGAAGAACAGGTTAATTTTGTAAAAAATTTATTAATTGAAAAGTTGAAAAATGAATTGGTTTTATAAATTAGTAAAAAATACAGCTTATGTAATCTTTAAAGTAGTATTTGGGTTAAAAGAATATGGTCTTGACAATATATCTGGTGAAGGGCCATATATTCTTGCTTCCAATCATAATTCTTTTTTAGATCCGCCAATAATTGGAGCAACGTATCCTTATGAACTGATGTTTGCTGCAAAAAAAGAATTATTTAAAATTCCGATTTTAGGTTTTGCTATAAAAAAATTAAATTCAGTACCAATTGATAGACAGGGAATTTCTTTAACTTCTTTGAAAATTATTATAAATAAAGTTAGAGAGGAAGGAAAGTCTGTTATTATTTTTCCTGAAGGAACGAGAAAGCATGAAAAAGATCTGGAAAGTGGTAAACGAGGTATCGGGTTTCTGGCTTCCAAACTTAAAATACCTGTTATTCCAGTATATATTCATAATTCTAAACATAAATTTAAGGCCTTGTTTCGTATAAGTCCTATAATTATTTATTATGGTAAGCCTGTTTATTTTGATTATGAATCTTCTAATAAAAGAGAATTAACATACAGAATTTTAGATGAAGTATTTGAAAAGATAAAAGAAATTAAAAATAAGGTAGCTACCAAATGAAAATTATTTTAGCAAAATATGCAGGGTTTTGTTTTGGCGTAGAAAGAGCAATAAATACATTAAAAGAATTAAAAAATAATATCAATGCTAAAATATATACAATAGGCCCGATAATTCATAATCCGCAGGTTGTTGAAGATTTTAAGAAGATAGGCATATATCCTATAGATGAGGAAGATATTGATAATTTATCAGATGAATATGTTGTTATTCGTTCTCATGGAGTTTCTAATGAAGTTTATCATAAATTGCAGAATAAAAATTTACATATTATTGACACAACATGTCCTTATGTAAAGAATGTTCATAAGAAAGTAGAATATTTAGAGAAAAATAATTATAAAGTTGTAGTACTTGGGAAAAGAGATCATCCAGAGGTGGAGGGGATAATAGGACATTGTAAAGAAACACCTTATATAATTAATTCAGATGACGATTTAGATAATTTTCCGTTTACTGAAAGAATTGGAGTTGTAGCCCAGACTACTTCTATATCGGAAGTGTTCAAAAAATTTGTAGCAGGACTTTCGCTTAAATCTACTGAGATGTTGGTTTATAATACTATTTGCGATGCTACTGAAAAGAGACAAAGTGAAGCTATAGAAATAGCTAAAAAATGTGATAAAATGATAGTAATTGGTGGGAAAAATAGTTCGAATAGTAATAAATTGAAGGAAATAGCAAAACAATATTTAGAGCATGTATTTTTTATAGAAACTGCTGAAGAGTTGGATGTTTTAGATTTTAGTGATAATGATATTATTGGTATAACAGCGGGGGCGTCTACCCCAAAGGAATCTATAAATGGAGTTTTAGAGTTTTTGAAAAATAATTTTAATGTTAACTTGGAGATATTTCAATCTTTAAGAAAACAAAAGGAGGAAAATTAATGGCTGAAGAAAAAGTCAATGTTAATGAACAGCAGGAGGAAGTGCAGAATAATTCTGTTGAGGAACAGCAGCCAAAAGCTGAAGAAAAACAAGTAAAACCGAAAGATGAAAATGTCCTTAAAGTAGTAGGAGATATTGTTGAGGAAGAAACTTATGATGAATCTGAGTATGAGGAATTAAAGAATGTGTATGAAAAATCATTTAAATCAGTAAAAGAGGGAGAAATTGTAAAAGGAAAGATAGTACAAATTACTAATAAAGAAGTAGTTGTTGATATTGGTTTTAAAGCAGAGGGAATAATTCCAATAGAAGAATTTAATGAACCTGAAAAATTGGAAGTTGGCCAGGAAGTAGATGTTTTTTTAGATAGTATTGAAACACAGGAAGGTATTTTATCATTATCCAAAAAGAAAGCAGATTTTTATCTTGTTTGGGATCAGCTTAAAAAAGATTATGAAGAGGGTAATGTTATTGATGGCTATGTAGCAAAACGAATTAAAGGTGGAATGGTTGTTAAAATTTATGGTGTTGAGGCATTCTTGCCGGGTTCACAGATTGATATTAAACAAGTAACAAATTTTAATGAATGGGTAGGACAGACAATTCCTGTAAAAATTATCAAGATTAATAAAGCCAGAAGAAATATAGTTGTATCAAGAAGAGCTGTATTGGAAGAAAGCAGGGAAAAGAAACGTCAGGAATTATTGAAAACATTAGAAAAAGGTATGGTTGTTGAAGGTGTTGTTAAAAATATTACTGATTTTGGTGTTTTTATAGATCTTGGTGGTGTGGATGGATTGCTTCATATTACAGATATGTCATGGGGCAGAATAAATCATCCAACTGAATTAATAAAGAAAGATGAAAGAATTAAAGTAAAAATTATTGATTATGATAAAAATAAACAAAGAGTTTCTTTAGGGCTAAAACAGTTAGAACCTCATCCATGGGAAAAAGTTGAAGAAAAATATAGAATTGGCACAAAGGTTAAAGGAAAAGTGGTTAATATTACTGATTACGGCGCATTTGTTGAACTTGAAAAGGGCATTGAAGGGTTGATCCATATTTCTGAAATGTCATGGACTCAACATGTAAAACATCCGTCTGAGGTATTAAAAATTGGTGATGAAGTTGAAGCAGTAGTTTTAAGTGTTAATAAAGATGAACAAAAAATTTCTCTTGGTTTAAAACAAGCTACTCCAGATCCATGGGAAGTTGCAGTTGAAAAATACCCTGTGGGTACTAAATTAAAAGGTGTTATTAAAAATTTGACTAATTTTGGTGTTTTTATTGAGATGGAAGATGGTGTTGAGGGTCTTGTTCATATTTCAGATATATCATGGTCAAAGCGAATAAGACATCCTAACGAAATTCTTAAAAAAGGTCAGGAAGTTGAAGTAGTTGTTTTAGGTATAGATAAAGAAAATAGAAGAATATCTTTAGGTATGAAACAAGTTCATGAAGATCCATGGAAAGTTCATATTGATAAATATAAACCAGATGTAGAAACTATTGGAAAAATTAGAAAAGTTTTAGAAAAAGGATTGGTGGTAGATCTTGACTATGATTTTGAAGGTTTTGTCCCAGTTTCTCAAATTTATATAGGGCCAATCAAAAGAACAAATGATTTCTTTAAAGAAGGAATGGAAATACCTTTGAAAGTCATGGAAGTTAACAAAGATGAAAGAAGAATAGTGCTTTCTTTTAGAGAATATTTTAATGCAAGACCAAGAAAAGATTTTGACGATTTTATGGCAGCTCATAAGGATAATCATGATACAAAATCAAATTAACAAAATAAATGGGTGGAGATATTATTCTTCACCCATTTTTCCCCTTTATATAGAAATATTCGAGGTACTCTTTCTGAAATCCAGCAGGTAACTTCATAAGTAATAGTATCAAGCATTTTTGCTATATCTGCTATTAATATTGTTTGATTATTGGATTCCCCGTATAAGATAACATCATCTCCTATATTGATAAAATCATCATTTTCAAGATTTAGCATTATTTGGTCCATTGTAACTCTTCCGGCAATTTTATATTTTTTATTTCCTATTATCGCATATCCCCTATTTGATAATTTTCTATTGTAGCCGTCACCATATCCAATAGGAATTGTTCCTATTATTGTATCTTTTGTTGCAAGGAAAGTTCTACCATAGCTTACACTATCTCCTTTTTTGACTGTTTTCTTGTGAATAATTTTTGTAACTAACCGCATCACTTGTTTTAGCTCAAAATTTTTATCAACTTCATCAGAAGGATATAATCCATAAGTCATGATTCCCGGCCTAATAAGATTAAAGAAATCAAGGTTTAGATCTATAATGGCTCCACTATTTTCACAATGTATGTATTTAGGTGATAAATTAGTATTATTAATTATATTTCGAAAAATTTCTATTTGCTTTAAAGTAAAAGTCTTATCTTTTACATCAGATATAGGAAAATGAGTATAAATTCCTTCTATAATTATATTTTCCAGTTTTGATATTTTAGCAATAATGGAAATAGCTTCTTCATGCTTTATTCCTATTCTTCCCATTCCAGTATCAATATTTATATGAACTTTGATTTTTTTGTTATATGAATTAAGTTTTTTAGCAATTTCATAGGAAGTTATAGTTGGAGTGAGGTTGTATTCAAATATATAAGGTATATCTTCTTCTAATAATGCTCCGAAAACCAATATTGGTTTAGTAATACCATTTTCACGTAGTTTGATTCCTTCTGATATAATTGCTACTCCAAGAAAATCTATATTTAAAATATCCTGTAAAAATTTAGACACCCCTATTATTCCATGTCCATAAGCATTAGCTTTAACAGGTACTAATATTTTTTTATCAGGAAATTTATTTCTTATTTGATTGATATTAAATTCAAGATTATCAAGAAGTATCTCTGCTCTTGTTGGTCTCTCCCATTTTTTCATCAACTCCTCCTCCATTTTTATCATTTTTATAATATTCGTTAAAAGCTCTAAAAAATATACTTATTTTGTAGTTATAAGCTATATTATATTCTAATATTTCTTTTTCAAGAGCATTCCAGTAATTATTATAAACTTCTTTTTTGCTCATTATTTCTATATATTTTTTTTCACAATTGGCACTATATTTATTGATTTTTTTGAGGAATTCTTTATGATTTGTTATCATTTTAAAATTGAGACTTTCAAAGTTGATTCGTTTGGTTTTATTTTTTAATAAATCAAAAAAATTTTTATAATCTGTTATATATGGGAAATAAGGCCCAATATGAGCATAAGTATATATATTATTTTTATTTAAGGTTTCAATTACTTCTATTCTTTTTTCTATAGGAGGTGTGTTTCTTTCAAAATTGTCTATTATGAATTTGGAGTTTAATGTAATACATATTTTGGGATTTTTCATTTCTTTTAATATTTCAATATCTCGTAAGATGAGATCTGATTTTGTTAATATAAAAGGGGAATAATCATATTTTTTAAGCAATATTAATATTTGTTGTGTAAGTTTATATTTTTTCTCAACTGGTTGATATGGATCTGTTGTTGCACCGATTAATACAGTTTTTCCTGTATTTAGTGGTAACTGTTTTTTGAGAATATCAATTATATTTTCTTTTATTTGGACATATGATCCATAAGGCAATTTATGTTTTCTCGCAAATTTATTGAATTTTACATAACAATAAATACAATTAAAGAAGCAACCCCTATATGGATTTATAGTAAAATCTGCAACACCTATTCCAGTAGGAGATAAAGCTCGTTCTGTTTTTATAAATTCTATATTAAATTTTTCCATGGGGATTAAATTAATGAATAATTTATTTATAGTCAATTAATTTTTTGTGCTCAAAGAACAAAAAATAAAGACTCTTTTTAAATTTTTATTCTGAAAATTATTTAATTTTTATATAATTACTTTCACCTTTGACAATTATAATTATAAAAAATAGTAAAAGTTTTGCATTTTATTGAAATGAGTAAAGAGGGTAGGTTTGTCTCCCTCTTTACTGAAAAATTTATTTTACATTTATATCAGATTCATTAAATATTTTCTCACAATGATAACATTTTACAGTTAGAGGAGTTTTACTTAAAACATAGAATTTTGTTTCTACAGGTTCAACATTTGTTATACATTTAGGATTAGGGCATTTAATGATATTTTCAAAGATGTCTGGAATGCTTACTTCGATTTTATCGATAATTTTATAGTCTTTTATAATGCAGTAAGTTGCATGAGGACTTACTAAAGATAGTTTATTAATTTCCTGATGAGTTAAAGTTTTATTTTCGATTTTGATTATATCTTTTTTGCCATATTTTTTACTGTCATAATTTATACCGATTGTCATAACATTTTTTACACTTAATCCTAAAACTTTTAGAGCATTAAAAGCAGAACCAGGTTTGAGATGGTCTAATACAGAGCCATTTTTTAATTTTGTTACACGAAGAAAATTTTGATCTAATTTATTTTCTTTCATAGTATAGTTCCTGTTACAAGTGATAATAATGCTTTACGAACAGTTACACCGTTTTTTGATTGACGAAAATATTCAGCTTGTGGAGTATTATCTAATGAAGTATGAATCTCATTTACTCTTGGTAAAGGATGTAAAATTTTTAAATCTTTTTTTATATAATTTAAAATTTTTGTATCGATTATATAAGAATTTTTTACTTTTTCATATTCTAAAGGGTCAATAAATCTTTCTCTTTGGATTCTTGTAACATATAAAATATCCAGTTCTCCCAGATAGTCAAATAGATCATTGGTTTCATAATATATTCTATTTCTTTCATTTAAAGAAGATAAAATACTTTCGGGCATACGTAAAAGATTAGGAGATATAAAATAGAAAGTTGTATTGAATAAGCTTAAAGCTTCCGCAAGAGAATGAACAGTTCTTCCGTATTTTAAATCACCTACCATTCCTATTTTTAGGTTTTCTAATGAGCCTTTGGTTTTTAATATAGTATATAAATCCAGAAGAGTTTGTGTAGGATGCTGGTTTGCTCCATCTCCTCCATTTATTACTGGGATTTCTGTTGATTCAGCTGCGACTCTTGCAGAGCCTTCAAGGGGATGACGAATTACCATAACATCTGCATAGCCTTCCATCATTTTTGCAGTATCACTTACTGTTTCTCCTTTTGCAGCAGATGAACTACCTCCCTTATCAAAACCAAGAACAGAGCCTCCTAATTGTAACATAGCACTGACAAAACTAAGCCTTGTTCTGGTTGATGGTTCATAGAAACAAGTTGCTAAGATTTTTCCTGCTAAAAGTGGTTTTCTTAAATTCTCAAATTTTTTCGAGTACTCAAGAATAAAGAGAAGCTCTTCTTTAGTAAAATCATTAATAGAAATAATATCTCTGCCTTTAAAGTGCTCGAACATTATCTCTCCATTATTTTTGAGGGTTTTTCATTGGTTTCATTCCTGTAGACATAAGCACTGATTGCCAGAACGTACTATGTAAATCTACTTTTTTTCTATGACTTATTACTAATGGAATAGGGATATGGATATAAGTATCATGTAGTAAACCAACACATACATCTGTTTTCCCTGCCATTGCTGCATGAACAGCAGACTGTGCCAGATTTGTACAATAAATAGAATCATTAGAATTTGCAGGTACAGAGCGAATAATATAACTGGGATCAATATATTTAAGTGTGATTTCTACGCCTTCTTTTGCAAAAAACTCAATAATTTTCTCCTTAAGAAATAAACCAATATCACCTAATTTTTTATTTCCACTGGCATCGTATCCTGTAGACGGAATAAATTCCTGTCCTGCTCCTTCTGCTACAATAATTAAGGCATGGTGTCTTTCTACTATTCTTTTCTTTAGTTGGTCAAGAAAACCATTAGGTCCATATAAATCCCAGTCCATTTCAGGTATTAAAACAAAATTTGCTTCATTTGAAGCAAGAGCAGTTGCAGCAGCAATAAAACCGGATTCTCGTCCCATTAGTTTAACAAGTCCTATTCCATTGAATGCCCCTTTGGCTTCTGTATGCGCTGCATTAACCGCCTCAGTGGCAACTGATACCGCTGTTTCAAAACCAAATGTTTTGCTAATAAAAGCTATATCATTATCTATTGTCTTAGGTAACCCTATAACAGATATTTTTGCTCCTCTTTTAGTTATTTCTTCATATATTTGATGAGCACCTTTCAAAGTGCCATCACCACCAATTGCAAATAAAATATTTATATTGTGTTTTTCTAAAAAATCTACAATTTCTGATTTAGGCTGGCTACCTCTTGATGACGCGAGAATTGTTCCGCCTTTTGTATGTAAATCATCAACAACATCCGGAGTAAGTTTTATAGGTTCATATCCATATTTTTCAATAAAACCACGATAGCCATATCGTATTCCATAGATTTCAGTAACTCCATAATTGTAATAGAGCCCCATTGTAATATCACGAATAACATTATTAAGTCCTGGACATAATCCTCCGCATGATACAATAGCTGCTTTTGTTTTCTTAGGATCAAAAAAAATTTTTCTTCTGGGACCAGCTACTTCAACACTTTTAGGCATTGTCCCTTCATAAAAATGACGGGCTATATTAAATTCCTGAATATTGTAAATTATTTTGAACTCATCATGGTAAAATGTAACACCTGATAAAGGAGACTCTATTTTACACTCCCCTAATGTTTTTATGTTAGTATCAATTGTTTCATCCAGGATATAATATTCTAAATTTTTGTCTAATATCCCCACTATTGTTCTTTTTCCTCTTTTACTTCTTTTTCTTTTTTTAATAGCTTATATTCGATATTTTTTAACTGTTCCGAAATATTCTGTAATCTTCCCATTGTTATATTTTTAAAAAGCAAGTAGAATAAACCAATAACAATTGCCAGTATTAATGGTAAAAAATATAAAGAATAGGGATAATAAGGAACTCTATCTGAAAAATCTTTCTTTTTGTCAATAAAAAACATAGTAACCTCCCTTTTTATATTAAAATAAAAATCTTTATAAAAAATGTCAAGATTATAATTTATTATTTTGGAGTTTTTCAAATTTTTAAATGTATATTGCTTTTAAAATTTAAGTATTTTGTTGTTAGTTTTTGTAATATAAATATACTGAAAATTGTAGTTGATTTTTACATTTTTTTTTATTAGAATTTTAGATATGAAAGTATTGCAGTTTATAAAAAGATATTATTTGGAAATTCTATTATTTTTTGTCGCTTTTTTAGCTGGCATAGTAGTATCTGCTTTAGTGGAATTTAATAGAGAAATTCCGGATATTCATCAATTAGAGCATATAGAGCAGGGAAGAATCACAAAGGTTTTTACATCAGATAGTATATTGATTAAACAATTTTATTTACAAAAAAGAGAGATTGCTAATTTTTTTGAAATACCGGATAATTTGAAAAATGCTGTAATTGCAATTGAAGACCAGAGATTTTATAAACATTGGGGAATAGATTTAATAAGACTTGTTAAGGCTATAATGGTAGATATAATAAAGTTAAAAAAAGCTCAAGGTGCAAGTACAATTACGCAGCAGCTTGCAAGGAATTTATATTTATCACAGAAAAAAACAATTTCAAGAAAAATAAAAGAAATGTTAACAGCAATAAAGATAGAAAAAATTTACTCTAAAGATGAAATTTTAACATTGTATTTAAATCATATATATTTAGGTCCAGGAATATATGGGGTAAAATCAGCTGCTAAATATTATTTTAATAAAGAGCTTCAAGATCTTACTCTGGCAGAATGTGCATTTCTTGCAGGAATTATTCAATCACCAGGATATTACAATCCAAATAGATATGCAAAGCGGGCATTCTGGAGAAGAAATTTAGTTTTATATTATATGTATAATTTAGGTTTTATTGATAAAAATACTTATATCTTGGCTAAAAAAGAACCATTACCTGTTTTGAAGAAAGAGGAAGAAGAAAAAGTTGGAGAATATTATGTTGAATATATAAGGCAATATATTTTAAATAACTATGGATATGATTATTTATATAAGGGGGGGCTTTCAATATATCTTGGTATGAATTATAATATTCAAAAGACATTTGAATATTATACCATTTTAAATTTGAATAAAAAGCAGAAAGAGAAAATTACACCAGATTTAGATTTATCGAATTATAATACTGATTCATTATTAAATCTACCTGATTCTTTAAAGGAAAAGATATTGCAGGCTGCAGGTATAATAATTGATCTGAGGACAGGTTATGTTGTAGCTATGGTAGGTGGACGAGATTTTGGGTTTAATAGTTTTAATAGGGCAATACAGGCAAAGAGGCAGCCTGGTTCTGCTTTTAAACCATTTTTATATGCAGCAGCACTTGATAATGGTTATACTCCAGCAAGTTTGATATTGGATCAGCCTATTGCCGTGCAGGTGAGCAATGATGAATTGTGGGTGCCTAATAATGATGACAAGAGAGTAGGAGGTTTTATTACCTTAAGGGAAGCATTAAAACTTTCAAAAAATTTAGTTTCTATTCGATTAATTGGTAAAATCAAACCTACAACTGTTGTTTTTTATGCTCATCAGCTTGGTATAAAAAGTCATCTTAATCCTTATACTTCACTTGCAATAGGAACTTCAGAGCTTTCCCTTGCAGAAATTACTGCTGCTTATACTCCTTTTGCAACAAATGGATATTATGTTAAACCTAAGTATATTATAAAGATTATTGATAGGGATGGGACAGTATTAGAGGATAATTCTTATCTTGATAAAAAATTAGTTTTACAACCGGGGATTGCTTTTATTATGTCAAGTATGATGAAATCAGTTATAAATTCTGGTACTGCATGGCGAGCAAGAGCAATGGGACTTAAATATCCGGCTGTGGCAGGTAAAACAGGTACTACAGATGATTACACAGATGCATGGTTTATTGGTTTTTCTCCTTATTATGTTTGTGGTGTTTGGGTTGGACTTGATAATCATAAATCTATGGGGCACGGTGCAAGTGGAGCGAGAATGGCTTTGCCTATTTGGACTGATATTATGAAATATTTACATAAGGATTTACCTCAGATTGATTTTATACAACCTGCAGATGTAGTAAAAAAAGAGGTATGCTCAAAGTCTCATTTATTAGCAAGACCCACCTGTCCTCAAACTTATAAAGAATATTTTTTAAAAGATAATCTTCCCCCCCCATGTAATATTCATGGTAATTTTAAAAAAGATGAATCTGAAAATATAAACGATTTTGATATAGAAGATTAATAAATTATTTTAAATTTGATGTTATTTTTTTGTATTCTTTAATAGCTTTTTCCCAGAATTTCACTTTTTCTTTTTCTCTTTGTAGATCTATCATCAGTTGAATTACTAATTCATTTAGTTCCATTATTATTTTTTCATAATCCATATTCATTTCTTTAAGTTTAGTATTTAAAGCATGTAAATCGTGACTTTCTGTTGATTCTGTTTTTTTATTAAGTAATAAAAATTCATTTTTAATATAAGGATCTGTTATTATTTTTTCTATAAAAATAAATAAATCTTTTATATTTCTCAGTGGTTCTATTATACCATATCCATTATTTTCTTTTGCATTGGAAATAATTGATTCGTTTATTTCACTTGTTGAAATATAGTATAAAGGAATATCTAATCCATTTTCTTTGAGAAACTTACCTATATAATAATCTGGCATATCTGATAATTCTATATCGGCAAATATAATATCAATTTTTATTTTATTCACTATGTCTTTTATATCATTTATATCGTTTACTATATATATATTGCCTATATAGTTTGTTAATTTTTTTAAGGCTAAAATTAAAATTTTTCTTATAGATTGATAATTTTCTACTATTAAGATATTTTTTTTCATTTTTACTTTCTCCTTAAAAGAAAGGTTTTTTGACTTATATTGTTATTATAATCGGATACCTTTACAGTAATACTATTCTTTTTTTTAATTTTATATTTTGATAGATTTATTAATAATGTTTTTCGAGGTCCATCGTATTCTGGGATAACAAAATTATTGTTTAAAGTAACGTTTATTTTTTTATAATTAATTCCACTTCCTATATCGGACAGTTTAATTTTTAATATTTTATTTTTGTGTATGGATTTTCTGAAATTGATAGGCGTAATTTCAGGAGGTATAGTATCCGCTAAAATTGCTATATACCCACCTTTTTTTATATTACATTTTAATTGATTATTCTTTAAAGTAGATGGTATATAGGAGGTTATGTTGTTATTAATATAATAGAAACCACACTTGTTATTTATTTGATTTGATGTATAGAGTAGCATTATAGGGGTTTTACAGAATCTATAAAATGGTTTAATTGAATAAGTGCTGCTAACTTGTTTTAAATTATCAGTTTGAATTTTGTTATTTATAGTATCGATAAAAATTATACTTTCTTTTATTAGGTCATTTTTTGAAATTTTAATATACAGTAAACTGTCTAAATAAGTATATATTGTTTCGTCTCCAGGCTCTGCTTTTATAATATATGAATAGAATTGATAATTATTAAATATAAATAAATTGTTTTGCATTAATTTCGAGAATAGAAAATAGTCTATATTAAATTCTATAGTATTTAAATTTATAATATCTCCGTATGTTTGTGATAATTTATTAATTTGTAATATGTTATGGGTTATCGGGGAACTGGATGTTATGGTTAATTTTATAAAATCATCAAAAAATTTTGTTGTAATTTTGTAAGATGGGCTGGTTATATCTGTTTTAAATTTTTTAATGACATCTACATTAAATTGGTATTTTTTTACAATAAAATTTTTATATTTGAAATTAAAAATAATTATTCTTTGTCCAGTGTAGATAAATGTTTCATTTAATATGCAATGTTTATTATTAAAATTAGTTATATTTTTATATTTTTTTGTTATTGGGTTATAGCTTAATATTTCAAGGGAAAGGTTTTCATAATTGTTTGATATTGAATAAAAAATAGTATCATTATTTATGTGATTTATTTTTACTTTTATATTGTGAAAGTTTTCTACAGGAATTAATGTAATAGAGTATGAATTTTTGTTATTATAGAAATCTTTTACAATAAGTTTTAAATTAGCAGGTTCGTATAGATATTTAGAGTTGATTATACCATGTTTTGAATTAAAATCGTAAAATAATTGATAAATTTTATTATCTACTGGATTTAAAATATTTTCAAAATCTACCTTATAATTTTCTGAAAAATCTATAATATCAAATGATTTTTTATAAATAGTATCATTATTTATTAAGAGATATTTCGCATATATGTTATTTTTATTAGTTTTTTTAGAAGGAAAGTCATAGATTAAGGCTTTTATTCCTATTTTTCCATAAAAAAATATAGTATCATTTTTTAATTCGTTGTTTTTTAGCAGTAAAGGATTTGTTTGAAAATTGATTTTTGTATCGGCGGAGAGTGGAGATATCAGTATTTTTTTTATTATAGGGGGATTATTATCATTAAAGAATTTATTAAAGCCTTCATTTAACGGATTTATTGGTTGATTTTTTGAATTTCTTATTTCAAAATGTAAATGAGGATGTATGGTTCCGCTTCTTCCAGAATATGCTATAATATCTCCTTTTTTTACAGGGAATTGATTTTTTTTGAAATATAAATCTATTGCAAAAGTTTTATTTTTGATTTGAAGTTTAAAAATATAATTTTCTAATTTTTTGTTAAATTTGTTACAGTGAGCATATACAGCAGTTTGTCCATTTTGTAATTTTTGATATACAACTTTACCATATCCAAAAGGAGAAACTTTTATTCTTGCTATATAGCCATCATCGATTGCATATATTGGAATATTCATTCTTCCATAGGTTTTGAGGTCAAGTCCGGCATGATAATGACCATTTCTAAATTCTCCAAATGTAGCAGCAAGTCCTGGCTTGATTTTTAGAGGATAGTTAAATGAATATACTACTTGAATCCACACAAAGAAAATAATAAAACTAATAATAATTTTCATATTTTTATATAAAAAATTTTTTGGATATAAGTCAAATATTTTTTTTTCTTTACAAATGTTTTTTTTTAGATACATTAATATAAAAAGGAGGTGATTGGATGTTTAAAAAGTTGTTTTTATTGTTTTCTTTATTTGTTCTATTTAGTTGTAGTGGTAAGAAGGAGGATTATGTTAAAGCTCCATTAATTCCAATGGAGGATTTTTTTAAAAATCCTCAGAAAGTATCTTTTCGACTTTCTCCTGATGGTCAATATATTGCATTTATGAAACCATGGAAGAGAAGATTGAATATTTTTATTCAAAAAATTGGAGATACAACGGAAACAAGAATTACATCTTCAGAAAATAGAGATATTGGTGGATATTTTTGGGTGAATAATGAAAGAATAGCATTTATAAAAGATAAAGGAGGAGATGAGAATTTTCATTTATTTGCAGTGAATATTGATGGTTCTAATTTTAAAGAGTTAACTCCTTTTGAAAATGTTAGAGTTCAGTTGATAGATGATTTGAAAAACAATGATAAAGAGATTTTGATTGGGATGAATAAGAGAGACCCAAGAATTTTTGATGTATATAGAATTAATGTTTACACTGGTAAGATGAAGATGATAGCTCAGAATCCGGGTAATATAACAGGATGGTTAACTGACCATGACGGCAAATTAAGAATAGGGGTTGCATCAGATGGCGTAAATACTGTTATTTATTATAGAGATAATGAAAAACAAGATTTTAAACCTGTTGTTAAAACAGATTTTAGAGAAAGCATTGATCCTTTGATGTTTACTTTTGATAATAAGTATGTATATGTAGCTTCAAATATTGGTCGAGATAAAAAAGCAATATATAAATATGATTTAAAAAATAATAAGCAATTGGATTTGGTTTATGAAAATGATGAGGTTGATGTTAGTAGTTTAATTTCTTCTGATAAGAAAAAGAAAATTTTAGGAGTTGTTTATGTAACTGATAAGACTCATTATTACTTTTTAGATGAAGAGAGAAAGAAATTTCAGGAAGATTTAGAGAAGAGATTACCAGGATATGAAGTTGCTGTAACTAATTCTAACCGAGACGAAGATAAGTTTTTAATTAGAACTTATAGTGATAAATCGAGAGGAGCATATTATTATTATGATACAAAGACTGGGGAGTTTAAAAAATTAGTTGATGTAAGTCCATGGTTAAAAGAAGAATATATGGCTGATATGAAACCAATTCAGTATAAATCAAGAGATGGATTGGTTATACATGGTTATTTAACAATCCCAAAGGTGGAAAAAGCTGAAAATTTACCAGTTATTGTCAATCCTCACGGTGGTCCATGGGCAAGAAATTATTGGGGATTTAATCCAGAAGTTCAATTTTTAGCTAATAGAGGTTATGTTGTTTTACAAATGAATTTTAGAGGCTCAGTGGGGTATGGTAGAAAGTTTTGGGAAGCAGGATTTAAACAATGGGGAAAAGCAATGCAAGATGATATTACTGATGGTGTCAAATGGCTGATATCTCAAGGTATTGCTGATCCTAAGAGGATTGGAATATATGGAGGCTCATATGGTGGTTATGCTACATTAGCAGGTCTTACATTTACTCCTGATTTATATGCTTGTGGCGTGGACTATGTCGGACCATCTAATTTATTTACTTTGATAAATTCTTTGCCGCCATATTGGGAACCTTTGAGACAGATGTTTTATGAAATGATAGGTGATCCTAAGAAAGATAGTGTTTTATTATGGGAAATTTCTCCTGTTTTTCATGCTGATAAAATCAAAGCTCCTTTGTTAGTTGCTCAGGGTGCTAATGATCCAAGAGTTAAAAAAGCAGAATCTGATCAAATTGTTAATGCCTTGAAAAAAAGAGGAATTGATGTTATTTATATGGTTAAAGATAATGAAGGACATGGTTTTAGAAATGAAGAAAATAGATTTGATTTCTATAGAGCTATGGAAAAATTTTTAGCAAAGCATCTGGGTGGTAGAGTAGAGAAAACTAAAGAATAATAATTTTGAAGTTATAAAAAATGTAGGGTATCTGGTATCTCCAGGTACCCTTTTTTATTATATAGGAGTATTTCTTAAATTTTTAATATAGAATAATGTATATTTTTATTATTGACTATATTATAATTTTGTTTTAATATGGTATAAAATTATAATTTGGGTGGTAAAATTATGTTTGAAATAAATGGAAATACTAAAATATGTGGATTGTTAGGTTACCCTATAAGTCATACAAAATCACCACAATTGCATAATAAATGGATTAGGCAGTATAATAAAAATGGAGTATATATTCCTTTTCAGATGTGCCATCTTGATAAAAGTTTTTTTGACTTTTTGAGATTCAATGATAATATTTTAGGTTTGAATGTGACAATTCCTTATAAACAGGAAGTTATAGAGTTTTTAGATGATATTTCTGAAGAAGTAAATTATATAAAGGCGGTAAATACAATTTTAAAAAAAGAGGGGAAGTTAATAGGTTATAATACAGATTATAAGGGATTTGTAAAACCTTTATTTGATTTAGGTTTTAAGAGTGGAAATATTTTATTGATAGGAGCAGGCGGGGCATCCTATGCAGTTTATTATAGCTTAATTAATTTTTTAAAAATAGAGCATCTTTTTTTGATAAATAGAACCAGAGAAAAGGCGGAAATATTAGCGTCTTCTTTTAACTTCGGAAATGTTTCTATAATTGATAAAATTTCTCAAGATTTATTAAATAGTTGTAGTTTGATTATTAATACAACTTCTCTTGGAATGGGGAAATTAGCAGATAAAATGCCGTTTGATTTATTTGGCTGTGAGAATTTATGTTTTACTGATAAACAAATAGTTTATGATCTTATTTATAATCCAGCAGAAACATTATTATTGAAAAAAGCAAAACAAGATGGGGCGAAGGTTATTAATGGGATGCCTATGTTAATAGAGCAAGCTAAATATTCATTTGAAATTTGGTTTGGGGTATATCCCGATGAATAAAGAATATAAAATTAAAAAAATATATGATATATATCTTGAATTGACTAACATTTGTAATTTTAATTGTAAATTTTGCCCTTATGGACAGATGAAAAGAAAAAAAGGAATAATGGAAAAAAATTTTGCTTTTGATATAATTGAGCAAATAAAAGAATATGATATTTCAAAGAGAATTGCTTTATTTTTAATGGGGGAGCCGTTTTTAGTAAAATATATTTTTGAAGTTATAGAAAAGATTCATCAATCAGGACTTCAGGGTATTATTCATACTAATGCATCTCTTTTTAATGATGATTTAATAGAGAAGATATTGGATTCTGACTTGTATGAATTAGATATAAGCTTGCAGACATTTGGAAGTAAAGCTTTTTATGAAAAGACAGATGGAAAATATGATTATAAAGAGTATATGAAAAATATTTTGAGGTTTATAAAAAGACATTATGAAAAAAAATCAAAAATTAATGTTAAAATTCATTTTTTTGCAAGTTCAATATATCAATATTTTATAGGTGCAGAGCTTAAAAAATTTATAAAAGGAGATTTTAAGGAAGTATATTTATTTTTTGAAAATTGGATTAGAAATAATGTTATTGATGATAGAATGCAAATTAAAGATTTTGAATTATCTAAGTATAAGGAGTATGATATTTTGTTATTGCCGAATATTCACCTTGTCTCAAGGAAGGTGACAACATTTGGCGGTAATATTGGTAATAAGAAAAAATATAAAGCAGTATTTGGAAGCTGCAATGCTTTAGTTAATCAAATAGGAATTTTGTGGAATGGAATAGTTGTTCCTTGTTGTAATGATTATGATGGGAAAATAGTTCTTGGAGATTTACATAAAGATAAATTGATCGATATTATAAATTCTGAAATTGCTATAAAACTTTATGATGGATTTAAAAAAGGAATAGTCTGGCATCCTGTTTGTAAGCAGTGTCGCGGTGGCAGTAATATTTGGTATTGGTTATTTAAGCAGAGTGCCAGTTTTATTGGAAGATATAAAAATATAGGTCTGAAAAAAGATAAGTTTTAGTTATTTTATATAAAAATAAGAGCTACGAATAAGATGCATGGCATCAATAAACAAAGTTTATTTTTTTAATTTGATATAAATATTCGTTTGAAAATAATAGTGTGATATTTTCTATCTGATGGGGTAATTTTAGCTTTTTTTAT